>JBCBIN010000493.1:0-2737 GCA_038524555.1 Cyanobacteria bacterium J06623_7
GTGTCTAGGACGATATGACAGCTTTGAGGTAGACAAACCCAGACAAATCACTTTGCGAAATCACGACTATGTAGTTTGGCGCGATCAAACAGGTAAATTAAATGCGATCGATAATATTTGTCCCCACGCTGGTGCAAATTTAGCTCAGGGTGGCTACATCATCAATTTTCAGAGTAAAGATTGTCTGGCTTGTCCCTATCACGGGAACAAAGTACAGTTCTTTGGCGATGGTAAGGTCATTATTGATGGAAATGTTTCTAGTCGAGCTATTCAAGCCGTATTGCCCTTACAAATTGTGGACGGTTTAGTATGGACTTATGGACTTAGTTGGACAGAAAAAGAAGGCAATTCGAGCGCAACAGAAATTGAACCCAAGCTACCTATTCCTGACTTTAGCTATGCTCGTTATTTACCAGAAAACTATACTCGGATACAGCTAGAAAAACTCAACCATATTTACTCTCGCTCAGAATCAGTTAAGTGTAATATCGCTCAGGCGGTTTGGAATATTCACGATGGGGAACATTTTGCGGGTACGCATCGAGATACTATGCTGTCCCAAGAAATTAAAATTGATCGCCTAGTTCAAGACGAACACAAGCTTGCTTGGGAGCTGACTCTCAGTAAAAGAAGTGATCGCGCGGCTAAAAGAAATAAGATGAGCCTGTTGTTAGAGAAGGAGTTTACACAGGGTTTTCATACCTTCATACCTAGTTTGGCAGTGGTAACTTTAGGTTTTCAAGATAAACTGATTGTCGGAGTAGTTACTATCTATCCCGAAACAGAACAAAATATCAGAATTTGTCTAGATAGCTATACAGATATAAATTTTTCTTGGTGGCAAAAGCTGCTTAAGATTCCTCGACTGGCAAATGTATTTCGCGATCGCCTAATTATGGAAGATATTGCAATTATGGAAAATCTCTACAGCACCTTCAACCATAAAATAACTCTCAAAAACGATACTCCTGCCGAACTAGCCATGGACTACCTGCAACAGTTTGTGACTGGCAGTAAGCCATAGAGTCTCAGTTTTATAGCCGAGATGGCACATTTAAAGACGTCTTCGTAACAATATATCTGCAGATAAACAAACCAATCCATCTGAGTTTATCCGCATTCATCTGTAGACACTATTTATCGCTCAAGGTCTTTAATAATATCTCGCCCATCTCCTTGCATCCTACCTGGGTCATTCCTGCCGACATAATATCTCCGGTACGATAACCCCGATCTAAAACTTGGTTGACAGCATTTTCAATATCTGTCGCCGCTTCAGGCTCATTTAAACCGTAGCGCAACATCATCGCTGCACTCAAAACCTGTGCCAGCGGATTGGCTTTATCCTGTCCAGCAATGTCGGGAGCAGATCCGTGTACTGGTTCGTATACACCTGGTTTGCCAGCTTCACCCAAACTAGCGGAGGGTAACATGCCAATACTACCTGTGAGCATAGCTGCGGCATCGGAAAGGATATCGCCAAACAAATTCCCCGTCACAATGGTATCGAACTGCTTGGGAGCGCGAACTAGCTGCATCGCTGCATTATCTACATAAAGATGACTTAATTCCACATCGCTATAATTCTGTGCCATTGCCGTAACGCGATCGCGCCAGAGTTGCGAGACATCTAATACATTAGCCTTATCTACCGAACACAATCTCCCACTTCTTTTTTGTGCCGTTTCAAAACCGACTTTCGCAATGCGATCGATTTCGCTGACGCTATATGCCATGGTGTTAACTCCGCGCTGTTCGCTAGTTTCCGAGGTAAACACTCCCTTTGGCTGTCCGAAATAAATGCCGCCAGTAAGTTCCCGCACCACCATAATATCAACCCCTTCAACGACTTCTCGCTTGAGAGAAGAAGCATCAATTAACTGAGGTAAAATAGTCGCCGGTCGTAGGTTAGCAAACAGTCCTAGTCCCGCTCTCATGCCCAACAGCCCGGTTTCTGGACGCTGATTGCGGGGTAAGTTATCCCACTTATAACCACCAATTGCCGCCAGCAAGATTGCCTCACTATCACGACAAGCGGTCAACGTCTCTTCCGGTAGAGGTTCTCCTGTCTCGTCGATCGCTGCTCCACCAATTAGAGCCTTAGTATAGCTAAACTCTAAGTCATGTTTAGAGGCGATCGCATTTAAGACATCTACCGCGACTGAAATAATTTCGGGCCCAATACCGTCCCCAGGAAGTAAAGTAATACGGTGCTGTTTGGTCATGATGACTATTGATAAATCAGTGTTATGGATATCTCTGAGGACAGCTACTAATTTACCATTTGCTAGTTCCCTCCAGGCTAGTAGATCCATAAAGCATAATATTCACCACAATTTGATCTGGGGAAATACTCGATTTTACGTTCGGATGTGCTAGCATGTATACCGAATTGCGGGATGTAGCGCAGCTTGGTAGCGCGCTGCTTTCGGGAAGCAGAGGTCGTGGGTTCAATTCCCGCCATCCCGATTGACTTTATGTCTGGTCTAACTAACTTGCCAATTATTTGCAGGGGATTTTTTTCTAACTTCAAATCCCTAACTCTAAATCCCTAATTCTCGCCTCAAGCTAGTTCACGTTATTTTGATTTTGTCTTCAAATTTAACCTGCAAACTTTAGCATCCCCGGCTAAAGCTATTTTGTTGGGCGACAATATTTTGTGACTTTCATCCTCACACCGTTAAAACCTCAATCCCACTCTTAAACACCCCAATCGGCTATTGAAGCTATTGCAAAA
>JBCBIN010000494.1:0-2722 GCA_038524555.1 Cyanobacteria bacterium J06623_7
GTTCCACCAGTTTTGTACTCGACTGCTTACTACACTATTCTACAGTTTACTTTTCGCTGGCTAATTATCTCCACCGAACTATAAAAATAGCGTTTTATTTAACCTTCTGCATTGACAAAAGGTAATAAGGCGATCGCTCTGGCTCTTTTAACGGCTACAGTCAAATCACGCTGCTGTTGGGCAGTTAAACCGGTAATGCGACGGGGTAAAATTTTGCCTCTTTCGGTAATAAACTTCCGCAATAGTTCGATGTCCTTGTAGTCGATCGGATCGCTAGGTTTGATGGGGGAAAGACGCTTACGATAGTATGCCATGATGTTCTGTGTGGTTCTTAATACTTACTAAAACTATTTAATTTCTTTGTGAACTGTGTGACGGTTACAGTGGGTACAGAATTTCTTCAATTCCATTCTGCCGGTGGTATTGCGACGGTTTTTCATAGTGGTATAACGAGATACACCAGGGGAACGTTTGTCAGTATTACTACGACATTCGGTACATTCTAAGGTGATTACGATACGAACGCCTTTCTTGCTTGCCATAACTTTTGCTCGGGATAACTAATTGGGTGTACATATGTTGACACGCAGCTTACTATCTTCGCATATTACGCTGGATTTGACCAAATATTTTTTTAAGGCGCAAATCGAGAGAAAAGCCTCTTTCTGTCTGAATTACTAGTGTTTTTCCGAGGCGATCGTGCCCCGCCAGGTTATTCTCATCATCTAAAAAAGCTAAGGCGCAGTCAATTAGCAATGGTGAAAGCAGCAGCAGCATCGAGAGGCCATTACGAAAATTAATCTGTAGACCGGCGATCGCCAAAGCCGCCCCACAGCCTAAAAGAAGCTCTCGCTTACCTAAATCCACTAGTTCTGGTAGGCGATCAAAACGAGGGTCAACCACCATCATATCTAGCGCCCAACGTCCCAAACTCTGTCCCTGATTTTTTTCGGCAATAATCACGCGCCAAATCATCCAGACAGATAAAAAGACTAGCCACTGAAAAAATAGATTAGCAGCAAAAAAAGCACTAATAAACCAAACGCTTAGAAAATCGATCGCAAATGCCCCAACTCGTCGATCCATGGGCACCTTAGGATATCTTCTCAAATTTGGTTTGGGTTGATAATCGTCATACATGAGCTGTACGTGATCTGTACGTAATTTTTATAAAAATAAATATATTTTTTTGTTCGGCGTTAAGCTGTAAGCTTTAGGCTATAAGCTTTTAAGTTATTCTAGCTTACCTACCGTGACATCTAGACATCAGTGCATTATTAGCCGATCAATCTAGTATTTGTGTTACCTCCGTTTACTGTTCACTATTCACTGTTTACTGTTGCTATGTTGTCTGTTAGTGAAGCCGAATCAATTATTCTCAATTTAGCTATCAGCTTAGATTCTAACCAGGATTCAGAAATTGTCCCTCTAGAGGCGGCTAACGGTCGTATTTTGGCACAGTCAGTAGTAGGTACGCTGGATATTCCTCACTGGGACAATTCAGCCATGGATGGTTATGCTCTGCGTCATGCTGATGTTCGCGATTGTAGTGAGACAAATCCCGTAGTTTTAGACGTCGTCACGGAAATAGCCGCCGGAGATCGCCCACAAACGGAAATTAAGCCAGGACAAGCCGCTCGTATCTTTACCGGAGCAATGCTGCCAGAAGGGACGGATACTATCGTCATGCAGGAAAATACTCAGAGAGAAGGCGATCTCGTTTCAATTTTGCAGACACCCGAATTAGCCAATTTTGTCCGCCATCAGGGAGCTTTTTATCGGGCGGGCACACCTCTACTAGAGCCAGGAATTAAAATTGGTGCAGCGGAGATAGCTGTATTAGCCACCGCTCAATGTACTCAGCTACAGGTTTATCGTCGTCCCCGCGTGGCAATTCTTTCTACAGGAGACGAGTTAGTTACTCCAGAACAAACTCTACAGCCAGGACAAATAGTAGACTCTAACCAGTATGCTCTCGCTAGCTTTGTCGCCAATAACGGCGGAATCCCGATTAGGCTAGGAATAGTCAAAGATACTCCCAAAGCATTAAAACAAGCGATCGCCAAAGCCATAAGTTCCGCCGATATCGTTCTCTCTACTGGGGGCGTATCTGTGGGGGACTATGACTATGTAGACCGAATCTTGACCGAGCTAGGGGGGACACTGCACGTTCGGAGCGTGGCGGTAAAGCCAGGTAAGCCATTAACCGTAGCAACTTTTGCAGACAATGACTGTCTCTATTTTGGTATTCCTGGTAATCCTGTTTCGGCATTAGTAAGCTGCTGGCGTTTTGTAAACTCCGCCTTACACAAGCGATCAGGAAGTAACGATTATCAACCTAGTTTTGTTAATGCCACTACCAAACATGATTTAAAGTCTGCCGGCAGACGAGAAACCTACCTTTGGGGAAGAGTTCAGTTAGTTAACGGTAAATACGAATTTGCTTTGGCTGGAGGTAGCCATAGTTCTGGTAACTTAATTAATCTGGCACAAACAAATGCTCTGGCGATCGTTCCTGTCGGTCAAAAGTTAATTCGAGCAGGTGAAGACGTAAATATTATGCTGGTAGATTGAGCATAAAATTCAAATTAAAAAACCGATCTAAAACAATTTAAAATTATTAGGAAAATTGCTACGGTCTCAAAGTGATCTGAATCTATCAGGTCTTTTAGTGCAGAAGATAAGCTAGCTATTAAGTTTGGTTATAACCAGACAACATGAT
>JBCBIN010000495.1:0-2689 GCA_038524555.1 Cyanobacteria bacterium J06623_7
GAACCATTCAACATTTCTGATTATTTGACTTTACTGTACCTTACAAGTATGAGAATTGCTATATATAGCTATTTTAGATAAGAATTGAGGGCATTGGGTATATACAAATTGGTATTACCTAGTCCCTAATCCCTATATGCGAAGCCCTAAAGGACTCACTTCCCTAAAGGACTCACTTCGCATCGCGCATCGCGCATCGCGGTATCCTTTAGGAATTCCTCGAACAAATAAATGAAATAGAACAAAAATAAATTAAAACGACTATCAATTTGTAGCAAAATTGACTTAAATAAGTATAAATTACTAGCAAACTAAGTCTAATGATAGATTACAAGTAGCAATAAATTTTCTAGATTTGATAACACCCAGCTCAAATAAGCAATAGATTGAGTCTGAGAGCCCATAATATTTGAGGAAAAAAGCCATGGGACAGCAAAAAATAGTAACTGAATTGAACAACATCCACCAGCATCGGCAGTTCATGGCCTTCAAAAGTCACGAAGTTATTATTCTCAAACAGCAGCAGCTTTCTACCTTTAACTTTATTGCTCCCGAAGCGATCGAATATCACCGTCACCGAGAATTGAACTGTCGAGATTCTTGGACGCTCAAGCACCCCACTTTTCCCTCTGAATAATTCTCCTGGGACGAATTGTGGTTAACCGATCGCAATTTAACGGATTGCTGGCTAAAATATAGAGTGCAAACACTAATGTTTTGTCGCTATTCTAAGGATTATTAAGACAATTTTTAGTGGGTCGATCTCAATTAAAGCCTATGGCTGCCAACGATTTCAAAGATTATTACCAAGTATTAGGCATTAGCAAAAATGCCAGTGCCGATGAGATAAAAAGAGCATACCGCAAGCTAGCTCGTAAGTACCACCCCGACCTTAACCCGGGAGACAAGAAAGCCGAAACCCGTTTTAAAGAAGTAAACGAAGCGCAAGAGGTACTGTCTGACCCCGATAAACGACGCAAATACGACCAGTATGGACAATATTGGTCTCAGGTAGGACAGGGCGGAGGAGCACCGCGACCAGGTAGTCCGGGGGTAAACGTTGACTTTAGTGGTTTTGATTTTGGTCAGTATGGCAATTTTGAAGAGTTTATCAATGAAATGTTGGGACGGGGTGTGGGACGTAGTACCCGCAGCTATAGTAAAGGCAGCAGCGGTTTTGGTGACATGCCCGTTAGCGATAGCGAAGGTTCAATTAAGCTAACTCTCGCCGAAGCTTTTAACGGCACTCAAAAGCAATTTTTGGTCGGTAGTGAAACGGTCAAAGTGCGAATTCCCGCCGGAGCGAAATCTGGTAGTCGCTTACGAATTCGCGGCAAAGGGCAGGCTAGTCCTTATTCTCGGCAGCGAGGGGATCTATATCTCAACATTGAACTACAGCCCCATCCCTTGTTTACTTTTCAAGGTGATAATCTCATGGCGGAAATCCCCATAACTCCCGAAGAAGCAGTTCTCGGTGCCGAAATTACCGTACCGACTCCTGATGGGAGAGTGGAAATGAAGGTGCCTGGGGGGGTTGATTCCGGACAGTCTCTTCGACTTAAGGGTAAAGGTTGGTGGAAATCTAAACAGCAACGGGGCGACTTGATGGTCAAGCTGAAGATAGTTACCCCAAAGGACTTAACATCAATAGAAAGAGAGTACTATCAAAAATTGGCCGCAGCCAATAGCTATAATCCCCGTCAGAAGCTAGAGAACATGGGTCTTTAAAAGTCTGATTAGAATCTGCTCTTTGAGCTACCAGATCTTTTTTACTCCCTCAAGGGATAGTTAACGACAGTAGGTTCTTCTTCGTTGAGCTTGCTTACTTGACCAGATAATCGGGAAAATAGCCGGGTCTGTATAATCGGGCAAACCATCCGGCTGCTGGCGACACAGGGAATCTAGAAAGTGATTGATTTGCTTGCCATTGTTCCAGTAGGGTCGATGACGATTTTCACCATCCTGAACGTTGAGTACCACTGCCCGGCGCATGATGTTACTACGGTTTTGAAAACTACCGTGAACGAGAGAAGAACTATGAAAGCTAATTTGCCCCTTCTTGAGGATAATGGGCACTTTATTAAACTCTTTCCCCTGGCGGACAAAGTTTTGTTCTAGTTTGGCATGATTCTCATGATTAAAGCCGCGAATATGAGCAGTTTGCGATCGCGACCATTTATGACTGCCATCTACCATAACCAAGGGACCGTGGGACTCATCCACATCATGGAGGGGAATCCAGGCGGTGAGAATGTTGTCGGAGGTACAGTTTGAGTGGTATGAGCGGTCTGTGTGCCAGCCTACATTAGTACTGTCCGTTTGATTCGGTTCTTTGCTAACTAGCTGATCTTGAAAGTATCGTACCGTATCTGTATCCATTAGTCGCGCCGCGATCGCGCCAATTATTGGTTCGAGGGCTAGCTGATGAAAGGCCTTTTTCTGAAATGAAATATATTCGTTGTTTCTTACCGCAACCTTATCTCCAGGCTTCCAGTTGGAACAGCCGGGAATTGGGATTTCTGTATCTTTCTGTCCCGCATACAGTTCTTCACTCGCGGCAAAAATGCGATCGATTAGTTAGTCTGGCAAGATTTTGGGCGTGATAAACCAACCATGGTCTTGGAAAAACTTGATATCTTCCTTGTCAGGTAGTAGGCTTCGCTGGGCTTCACTTAAGCTAAAGTCAAGT
>JBCBIN010000496.1:0-2658 GCA_038524555.1 Cyanobacteria bacterium J06623_7
TCTTTTATAGTAAAGGTATCATAAAATAAGATTTGTACAAGGGAAATAAAGAAAATACCTAAATAGATTTCTTTTTGCTAATTTACATTTATTGCTATTTGTTATGTATATAAGTTGTTTTTCAAATTTATAAAAGTATATTTATGAAAATACTCTTAAGTGTTTTCTGGTAATTTATTCGATAGTAAAGTTATTTTTTATTATCTGACCAGCCATATTTAGGTGTTTTACGCAATAAACATAATTTTAAAAAAGCTTGCTATAAATCTCTAAGACAGAACTTGTTTGGCTTTGACACATGCTCGAAATCGCTAATAAGTAAAAAATATGTAAACCTCAAAATACACTATGAATTATGGTTGAAGTAAAAAAGTTTATTATGAAGATATAGTAAATACAGTTTTGAGATATTAGTAATGACCAAACAACTGATTTTAGCTGGTGAGTGTGACTGTTTTATAGAAGAATACTAATAAATAATCGGTTTAGTATTTAGTTCTCAATTTTAGATAAGATTGATAGAAGTGACTGGGATAAAAGCAACTTAGGATCGCTCTCAACAGCATGAAAATATTTTCCTCCAGGCTAACTTTAAGACAACAGCTATTGCTATGGAGCTTTGGCGGAGTCAATTTGATTATCGTGATGTTTATTTTTGCTCTTTGGCGCACGGGCGATCGCATCCTTGATTTTACGAGTAGCTTATTTAGGCGATCAACTCCGATAACGATAGAAACATCAGCGCCACTAATGATGAGAATTAGAGGCATACAGGAACTATCAACCACGGTTCAGACTTTAGAAACGATTGTGCCCGCTTCAGCAGAACGTAAGCTAGGAGAACTATCTTTAGGAACGACTAAACTGCTATATCTTGCCCGAGGTGAAATTCGCGCGGGGGTAGATTTAGCCGAGTTAACCGAGTCTGATATTCACGTAACTAATAACCGAATTGAAATTAACCTACCAGCGGCAAAAATATTGGGTAGTAAAATTGATGTCAATAATTCTCGCGTTTACGATTACGATCGCGGTTTTCTTAATTTAGGGCCTGATATAGCACCGCAACTGCAAACTCTCGCCCAGAGAAAAACCCTTGTAGAAATTGTTAACACTGCCTGTAGCGAAGAGATTTTAGGACGGGCAAACGTTAAAGCCCAAGCTGCAATTACTCAGTTATTAACCAACACTAGCCAACAAAAAATAGTGGTAAAAACTACTGAGCCAGAAGACTGTAAAATTACTGAATAAACTAGCGCGATCGCCGTTCTAAGCTAGATAAAATCGGTGTTTTCCCCCTGACCTCCATTGCTATTCTCCACAATAATTGAGGTTAACAGTATAGATTGGGGCGAACTAACCATGAGCGACGCATTTGCTTGGTATTGGATCATCAGCTTCATGGTTTTTTGCTATTGGCTTTTACTTTTCTCAACCGATAGCACTACCTCTAAGTACGATCACGTGTCCTGGTGTTTTTTGTTAATTACCCCTTTATTTTGGCCGATTGTTTTGCCTATATCTAGCTGGGAATTGAGCCGCAAGAGTTTAGATAACTTTGATTTGGGGCTATAGTTGGGGTTCGATTCTTTCTTGAGGAATTTCGGGTGCAACATTTCCCCGATTAGTTTTGGGCTGTAGTTTGGGGTCTACCTTTACCTGATAGCCCATATGCTCAAACTGTTTGGCAAATTCAGTGTCCCGATATTTGGGCGCTGACTGGGGCGATTTTTCCCGCGCCTGCTGCTGGCGTAATTTTTTGAGCTTGGCTTTTCTACCCATAATGATTGGTAATTAGTCTGGTCTTAGCTATTGCGATCGTAATTCAAGTCTTCAGTCCAGACTAGAAAAGTGAGACAGATGAGACATAATTTATTATTTTGCCAGACGAGGGCGTGTCACCAATTAGCTCGTTTAATGATTCCGAGGGTGATTTTGCTTTGAGGCAAGGGAGCGCCAAAAAACTAGATGAATGCAACCAGATAGCTATCTTATCAAGATACGTCGAGCCACATCCGCAGACGAGCAAAACCTAATTCAACTGCAATGTCGGGCAATTTCAATTTTAGCGACGTCAGATTATCGTCCGAGGCAGATAAAGGCTCTACTACGTAGCAAAAGCAAGCCTAGATGGGCATCAGAAATAACTTTGATAGCGGAGATAGCGGGTTCAATCGTTGGCTTTGCCGCCCTGCTTAGTTCCTATCGAACAATTAGCGCCGTGTTTGTTGAGCCGCATTTTACCCATCAAGGGATTGGTAGCTTATTATTACAATCTTTAGAACGGGAAGCGATTAGCCATCAGGTTACCGTTCTCTGGGTTTCATCTTCCCTAACGGGACGAAACTTCTATCGAGTCAATGGCTATTCTCCGGTAGAGACAATAACTCTGGTGCTGGAATCTAGCTATATCCCCTGCGTACGGATGAAGAAGCGACTGCTGCCAATTTCCAGAGCAGAAATTATTAGAGAATTAATTCAACTATCGAACGCCCTACTGTTAATTTGCTTGGTGATCGCCTTTTTTGAGAGTGTAGCCGCAATAGCTACGCTTTTCTGGTAGGTGTTCCTACTAAAAATAGCTATAAAAAATAGAGTTAAATATCCCAGTTAACTACACCGCGATATTCCTCGGCGACATATTTTTCTAAGCAAGAT
>JBCBIN010000497.1:0-2616 GCA_038524555.1 Cyanobacteria bacterium J06623_7
GTTCGATCGAGTCCGAACACCTAAAATCAGATCTGCCTGACATCTATGTAGGCGACACTGTAGAGGTTGGAGTCAGAATTACCGAAGGAAATAAAGAGCGTGTCCAGCCTTATAAAGGCACTGTAATCGCCAGACAAAACGGCGGTATTAACGAGACTATTACCGTCCGCAAAATTTTTCAGGGTGTTGGAGTAGAAAGAGTCTTTTTGCTACATTCCCCGATGATTGACAAAATCAAAGTAGAACGCCGTGGTAAGGTACGTCGTGCCAAGCTCTACTACTTACGCGATCGCGTGGGTAAAGCAACTCGTATCAAACAGCGTTTTGATCGCCCAATTAAATAATTACCTTGAGCAAAAAGGTGAGGATGCGGTATCATTATATGGCTTTGACTTATTAACTTAATAGAAGCCTACATGCGTCTTTAGTTCAGTTGGTAGAACGTCGGTCTCCAAAACCGGATGTCGAGGGTTCAAGTCCTTCAAGGCGCGTTAAGAACCTGAAAACTACTAATTTCAGCCAGTTATCAATCTGAGTATCTATTATCGTTCCTCGTATTTGTCCTTTGTGTCTACTGGAGCTAGATAAACTCTAAAACTGTTGAGATTTGTTTACTTAACAATTGCTTAAGAGTTAAGCTTAATGGTAGTACTTGGTATTTTGACGAGCGACCCACAGCTTCTATCGAGGCAAAGTCCCTACGGGACGCTGGGGCGTAAGCCCCGTCCTTTGCAAGGCGCTAGGGAACGCGCGAGTTTAACCACAGTAGCTATTTAGAACATTTAGATTATTTAAGCGAATACCCTCGCGAGGCACAGTTTTGGCTAAGAAAGATATAGTAAATAAAGAAAAACCCGCAGCTTCAAAAGAAGCGGTAGAAGGCAACGGTGTTGCTGATTTTGCAGTTAAAACCAAAGAAGAATTGGGGAAGGTTGTTTGGCCCTCACGCCAGCAGCTAATTAGTGAATCAGCCGCCGTTATTTTGATGGTTATTTTGGTGTCTACAATCATCTATTTAATCGATAAATTCTTTGCCTGGGGAGCAGGAAAAGTATTTTAACTATGACTAATACCGCAGATATGCCTGAAGAAGATATTCAACCAACTGAAGCAGATATTACATCAGCAGAAGTAGACGACCAGCCTCAAAAAGTGCAGGTAAACGTCAGAACGAAAGGTAGTCCTCGCTGGTATGCGGTACAGGTTGCCTCTGGTTGCGAGAAGCGCGTCAAAACCGATATCGATATCCGGATTCAAACTCTTGATATTGGAGATCGTATTATTCAGGTGCAGATTCCCCAAACTCCCAGCGTCAAAATCCGTAAGGATGGCTCTCGCTATACTAGTGATGAAAAAGTTTTTCCTGGCTACGTGCTGGTTAAAATGCTGATGGATGATGATGCTTGGCAGGTGGTCAAAAACACCCCCAACGTGATCAATTTTGTCGGTGCGGAGCAAAAAAGACGTTATGGTCGCGGTCGCGGTCATGTCAAACCTCTGCCTTTATCTCGCGCTGAGGTAGAACGAATCTTCAAGCAAGCTGAAGAACAAGAGCCAGTCATTAAAATTGATATGGAAATTGGTGATAAGATTGCAGTTCTCTCCGGTCCATTTAAGGAGTTTGAGGGAGAAGTAATTGAAGTCAGTCCAGAAAGAAGTAAGCTCAAAGCCTTACTGTCTATTTTTGGACGAGATACTCCTGTAGAATTGGAGTTCAATCAAGTCGAAAAACAAAACTAAACCATGCCCAGAAAAGTTGTTGCCTTAATTAAATTAGCTTTGCCTGCGGGTAAGGCTAACCCTGCACCTCCCGTTGGTCCTGCCTTGGGTCAACATGGTGTAAACATCATGGCATTCTGTAAAGAATATAATGCCAAAACAGCAGATAAAGCCGGGCTCGTAATTCCTGTAGAAATCTCTGTTTTTGAAGATAGAAGTTTTACATTCATTCTCAAAACCCCTCCTGCATCGGTTTTAATCAAAAAAGCCGCCGGAATCGAAAAGGGAGCCAGCGAACCAAACAAGCAAAAAGTAGCCACGATTACTCAGGATCAGCTTAAGGAAATCGCTCAAACTAAGTTGCCCGACCTCAATGCCAACGATATTGAAGCGGCAATGAAGATTGTTGCTGGAACCGCTAAAAACATGGGTGTGAGTATCGCTCAATAACTCTGTTTTAGCCCAATGTTATCGAATTTACTATCACTCAACTATTTATGGGGAGAAGCTGTTCGCTTCGCTAGATACCCAAGGAGAATATATGCCCAGTAAAATGTCTCGCCGGATGCGCGAGTTAGTCAAAAAAGTAGACGAAGATAAGGTTTATGAGCCCCTTGAGGCCTTAAACTTACTCAAAGAAACCGCAACTGCCAAGTTTGATGAGACTGCCGAAGCCCATATCAGACTCGGAATCGATCCTAAATATACCGACCAACAGCTTAGAACTACCGTCAGCTTGCCCAAAGGTACGGGACAAACCGTTAGAGTCGCCGTAATAGCCCGAGGTGAAAAAGTAAAAGAGGCTGAAGAAGCTGGTGCAGAGCTTTATGGTTCGGAAGAGCTAATTGAAGACATTTCTAAGGGCATGATGGATTTCGATATTCTGATTGCGACTCC
>JBCBIN010000498.1:0-2601 GCA_038524555.1 Cyanobacteria bacterium J06623_7
GCTCAAACGTCAAATGTACGGTCGCGCCAGTCACGAACTACTCAAGAAAACATTTTTGTGTCCTGTTTAGTAAGCTTGCGATCGCCTTGTTCCTCGGATCACCAAAAGAGTGCAAGACCCTTAATCTGGTCTCAGTTTCAGATAATGTGGGTCGAAGCCAAATTATAGTTTCATTTAATGTGGGCTGAAAACGCCGATGATTTCAGGTCGGAGTGATTATAATTTCAGGTCGCTACAGGTAGAGCGATAGCAAAACCCATCAGTTGACTCTAATACACTGTTAACAAACAATTTTCAAATTCACATCAAGCGTCTGATTGTTGGGCTTTATCCTTCAATCTAATCTACAAAACTCACGATTATTAGCTGAAGGTAAGCTCATTATCGATTAAAACTCCACTACTACAGGAGCATGATCGCTGGGCTTTTCTAGCTTTCTGGGTTCGACATCGATCCAGCAACTTGTTGCCTGTTGATAGAGCTTATCGGTCAAATAGTGATGGTCGATGCGCCAGCCTCGGTTACGGGAAAACCCCCCCGAACGATAGTCCCACCAGCTAAATTGTCCTGGTTCATCGCTGAACTTGCGAAAGGCATCTTGGAAACCTAATTCTAAGATTTGACTTAAAGCTTCCCGCTCGACGGGAGAGGACATGATATGTTTATCTCGCGCCTTGTTGGTATAGATATCTTTATTTTCGAGAGCAATATTAAAGTCGCCACAGACACAGATTTCGGCTGGCTGCTGCTGTAAGCTCTGTAGATAAGTTTGCAGTAGCTTGAGCCAGGATAGCTTATATTCATATTTTTCACTGGCGATCGCCGAACCATTAGGAACATAGAGATTAACGATTCGCACCCCGTCAGCAATACCGCTAATTACCCGTTTTTGGTCGTCAAAACTACCTACTTCTGCCGCACCTATTATAGGGCTAAAGCCATGGCTAACATCTTCTAGGGGTTTGAGGCTCAACAAAGCCACGCCATTATAAGATTTTTGACCGGAAATATAGACACTATAGCTCAATTCCTCCAAAGGCGATCGGGGAAAATCATGGTCTTGTACTTTCGTTTCTTGCAAACACAGTACGTCTACCCGGTGCTGCTGTAACCAGTCGGTCACAATTTGCAGCCGCGAGCGAATTGAATTAACGTTCCAAGTAGCTACTTTCAAGGGCTCAATCCTAGTTTTAACAGTTAAACAATTTCTCATTATCTAATGAAATCCCAATCATCAACTGATGTTTTTGTTTACGGTACTCTCAAACCAGGAGAAGCCAACTTTGCAGCGTACTGTCAGGGTAGAGTGAAGCAACAGGTTACTGCTTATGCCTGGGGTAGTTTATACGCTTTGCCCGTGGGCTATCCGGCAATGACAACCGGAAAAGATAAAGTTTGGGGTGTGGTTCTATCGTTTACTGAACCGCAAATACTAGCGAGTTTAGATCGTCTCGAGGGCTATCAAGCAAATCGACCCGCCCACCTGAATGAATATGATCGCGCTTGGGTTTCCGTCTACGATAAAAGCGATCGCCAAATCGGTCAGGCATGGGCATACCAGATGAGTTTGGGCAAAGTTAGACAGTACCAAGGAGTTAGGTTAAATTCGGGTAGCTGGACTGACCCATCACGTTCTAATTGAGCGAAAAACCATTAATCTCCGGCTAAACTGGAACATATTGCCATCGTTTTTGTTTATGTCTGACCTGAAAGAATTACCCAAGCCCAGTGCTGAGATTAACGATTATGAATGGGGCATCACCCCACGCCCCGTAAAATCTACGATTGGTAGTCTCCAGCAGCTCATCCAGCAGCAGCAGAAAAATTTGGATAGCCTCAAACAAGAAAATAAGTGGTTGCGAGATAAGCTGGAATTTGCCCTAGATGAACCAAATCGACCCCATACACCGCCTCTACCAGAAGTAATTCTCTGGACGGCTATTGGCGTAATTTTGACTGCGGCAGGTACTTTTATTCCCGCTTCTAGCTTTGCTGCTCCTTGGTCTTGGTGGGGAAACGGATTCGGCGTAACGGCTTTGGGAGTTAGCTATCAGGTGGGAGCAGTGTTGCTTACAGCTTGTTTGGGAGGTAAAAATGCAGCCATGTTGTCCCAGGTGATTTATATTTTGCTGGGTCTTTTGGGACTGCCCATTTTCGATCGCGGTGGCGGCGCAATTTATTTACAGCAACCTCATTTTGGCTATCTAATTGGCTTTGCAGTCGGGGCTTGGCTATGTGGCTGGCTAGCATTTCAGAGTTTGGCTCGTTTTTCGACCTTAATTGCTAGCTGTATGGCAGGCTTGATAACGATTCACATAGTCGGGATTGTATATTTAACGGTGATGTCTCTTGTCGCCGGTTTAGGCACAGAAATCGACTCCTTAATGCAGGGAATCTTAATTTACTCTCTCCAGCCGCTGCCGGGTCAGATAGCGGTGGTCTGTGCCATTAGCATGATTGCTTTTGTGATGCGTAAGGCGATGTTTACCTAAATAGTCGTTTTAATTGATTTTCTTCCTATTTCATTTATAGCAATCGAAGTATAGGTTAGGACGTTTGTTTAACAGCTAAATCTACTCTTTCTCGAAAGTCATCAATACT
>JBCBIN010000499.1:0-2593 GCA_038524555.1 Cyanobacteria bacterium J06623_7
ATTACTCCCGCCGCTAGCTCCTTGCTATAGCCGAAACGCAGCATGATCGGTAAGGAAATCAAGCCCATGGTAACCACGGTCGCCGCAACCACCCCAGTAGAAGCCGCCAACAAAGCACCGACCACCACCACGGCTAGAGCCAAACCACCCCGCACTCGACCAAATAGGATACCCATCGTTTCTAGCAGTTTCTCAGCAATGCCCGTTTTTTCTAGCATCGAACCGAGAAAAATGAAGTAGGGAATCGCTAGCAGCGTATAATTGGACATAATGCCAAAAATACGGCTCGGCATCGCGTTAAAGAAAGCCAAGTTGAACTCGCCTACTGCCGAACCAATCAGGGCAAATAAAATTGCTACACCCCCAAGAGAAAAAGCAACGGGAAAACCGAAGCAAAGTAAGATTAACGCCCCTGCGAACATTGCCATGCCTAACCAATCCATTAGCTTTCCTCCTGGCGGTAAATATGCCAATTTTTAATCGCTTCAGAGATGCCCTGTAAAATCAGTAACGCTGCGCCCAAAATAATCATGAATTTAATCGGATAGCGGGGTAAGCCTCCAGGGTCGGGAGACATTTCGCGAATACGCCAGGAATTGATTACCGTACTCCAGGAATAGTAAATTAGCAGACTGCTAAAGGGAATTAGAAAAACTAAACTACCCAGAAAATTAGCTAGAGCCTGTCGGCGACGACTCCAATTCTTATAAAAAATATCGACCCGTACGTGTTCGTTATACTTGAGGGCGTATGCCGCGCCAAATAAAAACACTACATCAAAGAGATACCATTGGATCTCAATCAAAGAATTGGAAGTCAGATTGACCCCCACAACTTTGCCCAGATAGCGCCCGATGACGTTCCAGGCACCTACCGCAACCATTAACAGCACCAGCCAGTAGGTAATACGACCAATCCATTCATTTAATAGGTCGATCGCCTCAGCTATTTTTAGTAGCTTGTTCAATCTTTTTCCCCAACCACAATTTTACTTAGTAGCTCATGCTAATTCTTTTGGGGCTTGAAGTCTAGTCAGAGGTTAGGGGTCAGGGGTCAGGGGTCAGGGGTCAGGGGTCAGAGCAAATTAAACGATAAAGCGTCCTGGGTTGAAAATATTTTGGGGATCGAACTGATTTTTAAGCGCCAGCATGGTTTTGTGTCCATTGCCAGCATAGCCCCAAACATCTAGTGCTTGTTTGACTGCCTGGGGTGCATCGAGAATCGTCAGAAAGCCTTGATTTTCTTGACAATGAGTCCGTATTTGAGCTAATTTTGCTGGCTTGGGTGATAAACGAATCTTACCTAAGCCACTGCTAGCATGAATCCTGCCCAATATAGACTCTTGACCAAAGCGATCGAGAAATTCTACAGCGGCGGCGGGGGCAATGCCCAGCTTGCAGGTAACAGACTGTTCCGACTCGGGTATATTCATCATTTTGGTACAGTTTTGCCATAGTGCTGCTGCTGATTCATCTGTATAGGTTTGAGAATTCAGTTCCAACGTTTTGGCGATCGCCTTGACCTCAGATATCTGCTGCTCGATACTGGCGGGGATAGTCTGCCAGCGCATCATCAGACCCATGTCCGAACCAAATCCTAATCGCTCGATCACCGTTGCTGCCAGTAAGTCCATTGCCGTCGGCGTTAAACCAGAGTTCCGAATACTTTGAGTAATTTTGGCGATCGCGCTAGCTTTGCCGGTAAGTAATAATGTTTTAGTCGTACTTACGAGAGGATAGGTACGGAAAGTTAACTGGGTTATAACCCCCAAGGTCCCGTAAGCCCCAGTAAATAGCTTCATCAGGTCATAACCTGCGACATTTTTTACGACCCTACCACCAGCTTTGGCGACCTTACCGTCCCCCCGCACAAAGGATAAGCCGAGCAATAAATCTCTCACTCCACCATAGCGCTGCCGCCAACTTCCCGCATCTGCCGTTGCCACAATACCGCCTAAAGTAGCGTCGGGATAGTTGGTATCTAGGGGCAAAAATTGATTATGCGCCGCCAATATTGTCTGTAGTTCTGTTAGCTTCATCCCTGCTTCTACCGTCACCGTTAAATCCCCTACGGCATGTTCGATCAGGCGATCGCATTTTTGCAGACTAACTACTAGCTGAATATCTCGTGCTGTTTTGCCCCAGTTAATTTTAGTCCCGTTGCCACAGAGTAAAATGCGCCACTGCTGTTGTGCTGCCCGTTTGATCACCTCGCCTAAAGCTGCTGTGGTTTGGGGTAACACCAGATATACCGGTTGATTCTGTCGCTCCTGTTCGACAACCTCATTTATCGCTTGCCAATCAGAACTAGTAGAGCTGAGCTCGATTGTTGTCGTATCGGTAATCGACTGTAGTTGAGTTGCGATCGCAGTGGTCATATTTCAGCTTATGGTTGATGTTTTCACTGTACCAATTTCACAACTCTTCTCCAAGTTAAACGGGATCGCCTCCCTGGCTTAATTTCATCGGCTACTTATTTAGTTAAAGCGAGCAACCTCTTTATTTTTTTTTCGCGATTTAAATCAAGCTTTAAAACTCTTAAATATAAACTAATTGCTGTTACATGTCCAACCTAAATTATTAATATAATTCTC
>JBCBIN010000500.1:0-2590 GCA_038524555.1 Cyanobacteria bacterium J06623_7
GTAAGTCAAGCTAAATTGCTAGACCGGATAGATTTAAGTTTCATTGTGTTTTATCTATCCGGTCTAGCAATTTAGCTTGACTTACTGCAATTATCTCGATTTACATTCATGCAATCAACTCCCAATCTAGAACAGTTAGTTCCCGAACCTCTAACCAAATTTGCCTATCAAGGTTTTCAGGAAAGTAAAAAAGCTTTCGGCTTTGTTCATAAATTAGTTAGCGATCGCCTGACGAATACGGTCATTCCCGAACAAGCTGCCAGAAGTCAGCCTTTAGATCCGGTCATCTTAGAAAAACTTCAGGCCAAGCTTAAGGTGCTAGAAGAAAAAGACTGGCAAGATGCCCGCCAGGGAGTTTATCCCAGTAGTTTATTGTTTGACAATCCCTGGTCTGATTTTTTCCGTTATTATCCAGAAGTCTGGCTCGATATATTTAAAATCTTGCCCAGAGTACAGAAAAAAGAATTCCAATCTTTTGATGCGGCGATCGATAAAGCTGGTTATCCGGAGTACTATCTCCAAAACTTTCACTATCAAACCGACGGCTATCTGAGTGATATGTCGGCCAATCTTTACGATTTACAGGTTGAGATTCTCTTTAATGGCGCGGCAGATGCCATGCGTCGTCGAATTTTGGCTCCTTTGAAGCAAGGACTTCAGGCTTTTGCAACTGTACCGGCACAACAAATTAAAGTGCTCGATGTTGCTTGTGGCACGGGTCGCACCCTGAGAATGTTGCGGGGAACTTTGCCCAAAGCATCTCTTTCGGGAACGGATTTATCTCCTGCCTATCTACGTAAAGCCAATCAAATGCTGTCGGCAATATCGGGAGAATTACCCCAGCTACTGCAAGCCAATGCCGAAGACCTGCCCTACCAGGATAATTATTTTCATGGACTCACCTCCGTATTTCTCTTTCATGAGTTACCGGCAGCGGCGAGACAGAACGTAATTAACGAACTTTATCGAGTACTTCAGCCTGGAGGGGTATTGGTTATTTGCGATTCGATGCAGGCGATCGATTCTCCTGACTTCCAGCCCATGATGAATAACTTCCCGGCTATTTTCCATGAGCCATACTATCGGCATTACACTACTGACAACCTAGAAGAGCGTTTGACTTCTGCTGGATTTATTAATCTGAAAGTCGAAAACTACTTTGTCAGTAAATATTGGACTGCTTACAAGCCCGTGTCTGAATCTTAATTCACTTGGTTTGAATCAAGTCTCAGGTTAATCAAAGTTTAATTGCCTTAATTACAGTCTAATCAAAGCGATCGCAGTCAACCAGGTAGCTTATAGTTGCAGGAAAATGGCTGCGGTTTTTATTAGAGAGACTGATGAACTAAAATTGAAGCATATAATGTAAATGCATTAGTCCATTCCAAGCTGTTGGTTAAGATAGTGAACGATCGCTTTAACAAATTACTTCAACTAAATACTTCGGGTCTGGGTTGCTGGGCAAGCATCATTCTGACGGTATTTCTTTTAACTAGCGTGGGTTTGGGCTGGGTAATTAATGGCTTTATTATTTTGTTGGCATTGCTTTTTATTGCGCCGGTAGTTGCTTTTTTCGGCTTTCAATGGTGGTTAAAGCGCAAGCTAGTTCAAGGGCAATGTCCCGTTTGTAGTTACGAATTTACCGGATTTCAAAGCACGGAATTTAACTGCCCTAGCTGCGGAGAAGCATTACAAGTCGGAGCAGAAGGATTTAGCCGCATAACCCCTCCAGGAACGATAGATGTGGATGCGATCGAAGTATCAGTCAAAACAATTGGCGAAGGTCAACAATAGTTGATTTAACGAGAAATTAACTTCCCGCAGGGTATTAAAAATTTTATAGTCTAATTATCAGTGGAAATATCCAAGATAAATTCGTGCTGCTCTTTAGTACGGTTTCCTACATATATACGATAATCACCCGCTTCCCAAACTCCCGATATTTCTGGTTTTAATCCTGATATTTCGTCGCCGAGAACGCAAAAGCTATCGCCAGGATTGGGCCCTACTACTAAGAGGGTTGGCTGTCCTGCTGCCGCCTCTACCGTAAAGCGCATATAATCAACTTTAGCTGCAAGATTCATTTCATAGCTGGGAGTATTGGCAATGTAGCCACAACCCTGACTATCAACTACACCTCCAGATAAACCTTTAACGGTTCTAGCTGTTGAATTAGCTAAAGCATTTTCTGTTTCGGCATTGACCATACTATTTTCTGTATTTACTGACAACATAGCTACTGTCATTAGTACAGTTGCGATCGCTTTGATTGTGAAGATATTCATAATTGTAAAAGCTGAAAAAACTAAATATAGTCTTTAACTTAGGTAAAGATTGAATTATGTATAAAGATGTTCCGGCGATCGTAATTACAACTTAATTATATCCGTATAAATTTTGTTCTACTATCAATTATATTCAGCGCAATAAAGCCAGAACTAACTTTTGTTCCAGTTTAATAATAGTCATACCCATTATTTACAGGTAATA
The DNA here is from genome assembly GCA_038524555.1 of Cyanobacteria bacterium J06623_7. Classification (GTDB taxonomy): domain Bacteria; phylum Cyanobacteriota; class Cyanobacteriia; order Cyanobacteriales; family Xenococcaceae; genus Waterburya. The sequence continues at coordinate 2,491 of JBCBIN010000500.1, forward strand.
GTAATAGGATGTTCTGTAAACTCCCCAGTGCGATCTCTTTTTATGAAGTTTAGTGATCGCTCTATCTCTAAACTTCATAAAAAGAGATCGCACTGGGGAG
>JBCBIN010000501.1:0-2546 GCA_038524555.1 Cyanobacteria bacterium J06623_7
GTATTGATGACTTTCGAGAAAGAGTAGATTTAGCTGTTAAACAAACGTCCTAACCTATACTTCGATTGCTATAATTGCCGGTATTGTTCCCCGCACTGGGGCAAATGGAGAGATCGCCTCATTTTATTTCCGCGATCCAGACCAAAATTTAATCGAGATAGCATCATATGCGAATTAACTTCGTTCAAAAGTCACCAACTCACGGCTTAAAGCTTAGAGCCTAGAATTTAAAACAAAACAAAATACGCCGATTTCCGATTCACGTAAAATGGATTAATGGGGCTGATAATCAACCTCTGACCATATCTCCTTAATCTCGTCAGCCTGTTGCTGGGCGGTGAAATTTTCCCACAAAACACCGTTAACGTCGGTTTCACTGGACATAGCTGAGGCATCGTCATCTTCCCAGCCCAAGTGCCTTAAGACTCCTGGTGCGATCGCATCATAATGCCTAACAGAAATATTTAGAGCATCTGTACGCCAGAGAACATACTCACCGGGGACAACTAAACAAGGTTCGGCATTGAGACGGACAGTATAGTCTCTCACTGTCGCTTCAATATCTTGGGTAGAGATTGCCAGATGTAGTTTTTTCATGCTTTAGATATAGTCGTTCTCATTAACTTTTGAGACATGCTAGTTTACCCGTGTGAGGGACTAGGGACAAGGCACTAGGGATTAGCAAATCGAGAGTAAATATTTTAATTCTTATTTAAAAAGACTACAACTTGTCATAGTTGTCCGTTAGCTGTTGACCGCATCAACCCTTTTGTTGTTTATACAAAGCCTTAAATTTTCGCTGCTGCACTTTATGATCGACAATCGGTTCAGGATAGTCTGTACCCGCTCGTTCTAGAGGGGGAATCTTACCCGTAACTAAATATTCGGTATCGAGGGAGCTTATTTCTGATACCCACTGACGAATATATTCCCCATCGCGATCAAATTTAGCCGCTTGAGAGGCAGGGTTAAAAATACGCAGGGGTTTGGGATCCATCCCACTTGAAGCACTCCACTGCCAGCCACCGTTATTTGCTGCTAGATCGCCGTCAAAAAGTTTTTGCAGAAAATACTTCTCGCCCCAACGCCAGTCAATAATTAGGTCTTTGGTTAAAAAGCTAGCCACGATCATGCGACAACGGTTGTGCATCCAACCCGTTTCGTTTAGCTGACGCATTGCCGCATCGACAATCGGATAGCCGGTTCTTCCTTCGCACCAAGCCTGAAATTTTGCCTTGTCGTTTTCCCAAGGAAAATCTTTAAATTCATCGCGATATGCACCTTCTGCTAGTTCGGGAAAGAAAAACAGACAGTGCTGATAAAATTCTCGCCAGGCAAGCTCTTTTTGCCAGGTTGTTACGCCAGCTTTAGCCTCATCACTACGACAGTTTTTGGCTACTTCTAGGGTTGCTTGCCATACTGTTCTAATGCTGATCACGCCAAATTTAAGTGCCGCACTTAATAAAGATGTACCATCAACATCAGGAAAATTACGCTCCTCGTCGTAACAATAGATTGCGCGATCGCAAAATTCGGCTAGCTTATCTTGGGCGGCAGTTTCCCCTGGTGCTAGTAGTAGGGGGGTATCCCATTCATAACCCAAGTCTCTAGCGGTGGGTAAGTCGATCGCCTTTGCTTTCTTTGCGGTTTCTAGTTCGCTTGTCGAGAGTCCCTGGAGTTGCTTAATTTCGGGAGTCGGCTCGGGCTTATTGCGATCGCTCCAACTGCGCCAGAAGGGAGTATATACCTTGTAAGGAGAGTCAGAAGACTTAGTTAAAATTTCTCCGGGGGCATGGAGTAGCTGATCCCAAAAGTTTTTAGTTTCAATACCTCGTTCGGCTAGAGCTGCTTTAACCTGGCGATCGCGTTGTTTGGCGTAGGGTTCAACATCTAAGTTCCAATATACTGCCTGGGCCGATAAGGCTTCTGCTAGTTGGGGAATAGCTTTGGCTGGTGAATTATGCAAAATTAATAGCTGACTGCCAAGCTGCTGATAGCGCGACTGCAGCTCTTGCAAACAACCCATCATGTAGCTAACTCTGGCGGGAGCAATATCATCTCCCTTAAGAATGTCTGGATCTAAGCAAAACAAGCCGACAACTCGATCGCTATGCTCTACAGCACTGCTTAAACCGAGATTATCAGCAATACGTAAGTCGCGACGATGCCAAAAGAGTATTAAATCGGACATGAGTTCTTAAATGCTTTTCCGTTATTTATCGATAAGCTATAAACCGTAGGCTTTAACCTCTAAGCTTTAGATTGTACCGGTAAATTTGCATGCACTACCTATGCTCTTTCATCGAAGCGTAACCAATATTGCTTGGCGATCGAGTGTGTGGCTAGTTTACTATAATGCCTATAGCTTGTACTTCCGCTCCTTATCTTATCGTCTTTTGTTAGGAATTACTGAAGCAAAAGCGATCGCTTAATCGATATTTTAGTCGTAAGATAGTTGTTAATTTCTGATTATGTGGCACATAATATCAAGCCTTTAGGTAAATAATATAATAATATCCTTAAGACTCAAAGCAGCAAAAATAATC
>JBCBIN010000502.1:0-2539 GCA_038524555.1 Cyanobacteria bacterium J06623_7
AAACGTTTGTCCGACCTCTACCTCTAGCGGTAGCTATTTTAGATCGGCAGATGAACTATCTGGCAGTGAGCGATCGCTGGATAACTGACTATAAAATTAAAACAGTCAACATAATTGGTCAGAATCACTACGAAGTTTTTCCGGAAACTCCCCGGCGCTGGCGAGAGAATCATCAAGACTGTCTGATGGGAAAAATTGACAGTTTGAGCCAGTCAGAAGACTTTTTTGTCCGTGAGAGCGGTTTGGTAGATTGGCTACAGTGGCAGCTAAATTCATGGCGTAATCTGGATGGGCAAATTGGAGGGCTGTTAATCTTTTCTGAGGTAATTACCGATCGCAAGCTATTGCAGCAAAAGATTCAATCGACAGAAGGGCAGATGCGAGCAATCTTTTCGGGAATGCCGGAGTTTGTGTTTACCGTCGAACCTAACAGCGACTCGATCTTAATTTTGCCGACTAAATTTTTTGAGCTTTATGACGACACAACAATCGACAGTATTATCTGCCAAACTCAAAACCTGCTGTTTGACGGTCCTGAATCTCGGGCTTCTCAGGCTCTAATTCGCCGTGTTTTAAGACAGCAACGAGCGATCGAGTTTGAATATAGCCTCCTGCTCGAAGATACTCTTATCTGGTTTAGCGTCAGTATTTTTCCCGTTTCTGAGTCAACGGTAATTTGGATTGCTAAGGATGTAACTAACCGCAAAGAGATCGAACAAAACACTTTATACGCGGAAAAAGAACTAGCCCAAATAACCCTACAGTCCATTGGTGACGGTGTAATTACCACAGATGCAGATGGTCGGGTTCAGTATCTCAACCCCGTTGCCGAACAAATTACCGGTTGGTCTTTATCGGAATCAACGGGGAAGCCATTAAAAGAAATATTTCAGCTAATCAGCGGCAAAACCAAAAAACCGATTGTCAATCCCATTGCCCGAGTCTCACGCAACCATAAGGTCTGTAAATTAGCAGCTAAAAATTCTTTACTCAATCGCCAGGGCATTTATTACGAGGTGGAAGGACTGGCTTCGCCGATTATGAATCGTCAGTCAAAATTAATCGGCACGGCAATTGTCTTCCGCGACGTAACGGCAGCCCGTAAAATGGCGCGTAAATTATCCTGGCAGGCGACCCACGACCCTCTAACTGAGCTCTACAATCGACGCAAGTTTGAAGATTATACGGCAGAAGCGATCGCCGATGCTCATCATCATGATTCTTGTCATGCCTTATGTTATCTAGATTTAGACCGGTTCAAAATCGTCAACGATACCTGTGGTCATGCTGCGGGAGACAAACTGCTACAGCAGGTAACTACGCTGTTACGCAAAAGAATTCGTCATGCTGATATTTTTGCCCGTCTGGGTGGTGATGAATTTGGTATTTTGTTTCATCATTGTCCGATTGAAGTTGCCCGAGACTGTGCCAATGAATTGAGAAAGCTAATCGAAGATTTCCGGTTTATCTGGCAAGAAAAGGTATTTAGAATTGGCGTTAGTATCGGCTTGGTGGAAATTAAATCGACTACCGAAGACCTGGCTAGCTTGCTGACTGCTGTCGATGCCGCTTGCTACGAAGCCAAACAGCAGGGGGGGAATTATGTTCATCTGTGCCACGAGCAAGATTTATCCGTCGCCAGACAAAAAGGAGAACGACAGTGGGTGGAAAAAATTAACCGGGCTCTCGAAGAAAATAGCTTTCGCCTCTACGTGCAAAAAATAGTTTCGATTGAATCAGCATATCCTATCGATCTGGCAGACACCGTTAGCTCTGGCACCATCCATCACCACGAGATTTTGCTGCGCTTGCAGGATGAAGCGGGCAATATTATAGCTCCAGGAGCATTTTTACCTGCCGCCGAACGTTATGGTTTGATGCCGGCGATCGATCGCTGGGTTATTAGTACCTTTTTGGCTGGTTATGAAGCCTATTGTCAATCTTGTACACCGCCTACCTCCGCTTTCTACACCATTAATCTTTCTGGAGCCAGTATTAACAATCAAGAATTTGGCAACTTCTTGCGCCAACAGTTCGATCTTTACCAAGTACCGCCCCAGACAATTTGCTTTGAAATCACTGAAACAGTCGCTATTACTAACCTTGAGAATGCCAATATCCTCATCGGTCAACTAAAAGATTTAGGCTGCTCGATCGCCCTAGATGACTTTGGTAGCGGCATGAGTTCCTTAACCTATCTCAAAAATCTACCCATTGATTATTTAAAAATAGACGGCAGTTTTGTGACTAATATTGCTAACGATCGAGTCGATTATGCCACGGTAGAGTGTTTCAATCACATCAGCCAAATCATGAACATCAAAACGATCGCTGAATTTGTCGAAAATCAGACTATTTTGCAAAATCTCCAGCAAATTGGCATTGATTATGCCCAAGGCTACGGTATCGAAAGACCCAAACCCTTAATTTGGAGTACTGAATAGGAGCTAATTAGTAGTTAGTAATTAGGGCGTGTCATCAATTAGAAAAAAGAGCTTTTTTTGGTCTTTTTACGACCTACTGCGTCGAAAAATAACCT
>JBCBIN010000503.1:0-2516 GCA_038524555.1 Cyanobacteria bacterium J06623_7
CGGGACTGGCGATTGGGGACTAGAGAATACAAATTTGTGTATACTCAATGCCCACAATTCTGATTTAAAAAAGCTATGGTTTATGGCGATCGCCAGACACGAAAAAAGACGCTCCCGTAGAACGCCTTGAGGTAAAGTAATTTAGTTCAAGAATGCTGATTACAGTGTAATTTAAACTATTCTAGTTTCTTGAGCTTTTTGATGCCGCCTAAGAACTGATCGGTCATGAGGTTCCAAACGGTACGGTTTTCGTTAATCCGCACGTTAGCCTGAACGTTCATACCTGGCTGGATAAATTCTTTATCTCCCTTTACGATCAGGTAATTTTTGTCTAGTTTGACCTTGACGGCAAAGCGGAAAAAGTCATAAGGAGGTTCGGGGGCGAGAGAGCTAGAGCTAATAAACTGAATGTTGCCATCAATTCCGCCATACTGCCCAAAGTCGAAAGCGCTAATCCTTACGTCTACCGGCATCCCTTTCTTAACAAAGCCAATATCTTCTGGGGTGACAAATACTTCGGCAATCAAATCTTCGGTGGGTACAATTTTCAGCACGGGACGAGCCGCCTGACCTGCAGGAGGGACATAGCCGGGATAGGCACGAAGGTCAAATACTTCTCCGGTAACGGGAGCCTTAATAGTCTGATATTTAAGATTTTGCTCGGCGCTGGCAACCTGACTATTGATTTCGGCAATGCGTTTATCGTTTTCGACGATAGTTTTATTTAGCTGGCTATCAATTTCGGACAGGCGAATCCGGTTTGAGGCTCTTTGTTCGTATAAATCTCTTTGTGAGACAGAAGTCGTGTTGTTTAACTGCTGGGTAGCTTGAGAAATATCGAGAGTTAATCTCTGTTCTTCCTGCAATAGACGGTTAATTTCGGACTGGAGGGTTGTTACCTGCTGCTGTTGGCGATCGCGTTCTAGGTTTCCCTGTTTTCGGGCATCTACCATCGAAGCCCGGCGATCGTTAATTCTCTGACGTTGTTGATCGACCTGAATTTTGGCAATTCCCCCTTCTTGAAACACGGGTAAGATCGCGTCTAGAGTTTCTTCTTCAATTTTTAGACTTTCTTCCGCCTGTTGTCTTGCCTCTTTGTTGCGGTCAATAATTTCCGTTAAGTTCTGCTTGGCTGTGGCTAGCTGATCGCGGCTATCTTGCAGTTGAATTCTATTTTGCTCTAGCTGCTTTTCTAACTGCTCCACTTCTAAACGAGCTGCTGCGGTTCTTTCTCTAATGTCAGCTCGGGATGCTTCGAGTCTGGCTAGCTGTTCGGTAGTAAAGTTGCCGCCAGAATTATTAATCAGACTATTAATAATTTCATTTTCCGACTTGAGTTCTGCCCGGTTACGAGTTAATGAGGCAATCTCCGTAGGAATTCCCAATGAGGCGATCGTGCTATCAATATTATTAGCATCAATGTCTCCCTTAATTAAAGCCCGATAAAATTTATTTTCCTGATTTAAAGACGTACGAACTTCCATTAGAGAATCAACCTGTGCCTGAGAGGTAGTGGTGTCGAGCAACATCAAAACCTCACCCTTTTGTACCAGATCTCCTTCCTCTACCTTAACGTCCTCTACTACACCGTTAGTGGGCACTTGAATTTCTTGTGTCTTCCCGATTGGCTGAATCGAACCCTGGGCGGGAATTACCTGCTCGATCTTGGCAAACCACGACCAGATTAAAGCAAAGGCAGTGACTCCCATAATACAGCCCATAGTTAGTCTGGACCATTTGGGAGAGGGACGCAACATTACTGTCTGCTCGAACTTACGGTTCTTAATCGAGGCAGGACTACGCTTGGCTAATGCTGCGAAATCTTTATCTCCCTTGCGGCTGACTAACTGACCTGGTGGATAAGACTTTTCAGTAGCTGGTTCGGCATCTGCTGGGCGGGCGGAGAGATGAGACATCATCGGCAGCTTTTCCGCTTCGTTGCTTTGGGGTAGGGATAAGTTACGGTAAATGCCCGGGCCAATTTGAGCGTAACCGCGATGAATCGATCTAATCGCATCAGTTAGTTCTTTCGCCGGCGTCCCCTTGAGCAAATAGCCCATCGCCCCAGAGTTAAGGGAACTAGCAACATATTCTTGAGTGTCAAAAGTACTTAGTACCAAGACCTTCGCCTCAGGAAATTTCTGGCAGATGATTTTAGTTGCGTCTACCCCATTCATCCCCGGCATTTCCATGTCCATTAACACGACATCGGGAGTTAAAGCTTCTACCTGCTTTACAGCATGTTCACCATTTTCGGCGACTCCGACAATCTCGATATCTTCTTCGGTTTTGATTAAGGCTTTTAATCCTTCCCGAATCATTTTTTGATCGTCGACAATTAAAACACGAATTTTTTCGTTGGCAGAATCCGCAACGCCGTTATGAAGAGAACTATCAGTTTTTACGTCGCTGGATTGATTCTGATTGTCGCTGCTGGATGAATTCATAATTTTAATATTTGGTAACTTCTGTAAATAGGAGATTTGAGCTAATTTCTTTAGGAGACTTAGAAGAGG
>JBCBIN010000504.1:0-2497 GCA_038524555.1 Cyanobacteria bacterium J06623_7
GTAACTTAGAGTCTAAAGCTACGGTAATTCTGGCAACTTGTTTGGGAGCAGGAATTTGCTGGTAGAGAGCAACTGCCTGGGTCATACAGTCCTTACTCTGGGCAGTTTGTCGACTATGCTGGAGGGTAATTCCCCATTGAAAATAGGCTTCGGCTAAATCACATTTAGCGGCAATTTTTTCCAGTAGAGCGATCGCCTGGTGATGATAAAGATCTGCCTGGCGATAGTTACCGGCAAAACGTTCTAGCTGACCTAAACCGCTGAGGGACTTGGCCTCAATTTGAGTATAGTGACTAGATCGGGCAAAAGTGATCGCTCGGTGCCAAATTTTTTGAGCCGGCTCTAGCTGTCTTTGATTGCAGTAGACTTGTCCCAGTAGCTGCATGAAGTAAGCAAAGCGTCCTGTATTGTAGGCGGGGTCTTCTAGCTCAATAATTAAACGATAGAGTCGGGCAACCGGAGAATTAGCCATGTCTCGGTCTCGATATGAGTTAATTAGTGCCAAACTCAGGCTAGCTTTTTCCGACCAGGCATGATGTTTAGTATTGTGAGCCAGGTCGATCGCCTGTTGCAGTAATTCAGTAGCGGTATCTAGTTCCCAGAGGTTGATGTTGTAGAGTCCTAGGCTCAAAAGCGAATCTACTTCGAGCATGCGCCAATAATAGAGGTCGTGGCGATTTTCGGGAGTCGGACGTAAAAGCTGTTGGCTGTGGCGACTCGTACCAATTGTTTGCTCCTGACAGGTAATTGCCCGGGGAACTTTACCCGTAGTCCAGTAGAGATCTCCTAGAATATTATTTAGTTCGCTTCGATGACGTGGGTGATCGATTCGCGCTACGATCTGTTCTATGGCTACCAACAGCGGCTCGATAATGCCCAAACGCAAAAGAGTCGTTCCCAGGGTAAGGTACTGCCCCCACTGGTTCTCTCGGCTCTGAAGAATTACCTTCGCGGCTCCACGATAATCGGCGATCGCTATGTAGTGATAGTAGGCCTCTAAAGCGGTTAAGCCAGCCTGAATATTATCGATTCTGGTAACGCTAGTGGTTAAAAAATGAGCAATTTTTCTCTGGGCTTGTTGCCAATCTTCGGTCAGAAACTCTAATCTTAGTTTTGCCTCCGTCCGAATGATGGGATGCAGCCAATATTCACCATCAGCAAATTCCAAGAGGGAACGATTGCGTAAAGATTTAATTACTCTGCGGGGTCTAGCATTAATATCCCACAGCAAACAGAGAATGCCCGTGGAAGATACGGTACTCAAATCTTGATAGCGATAACAACCCAGACGACACAGCAGTTTATATGCCTGAGGATCTAGCTGCTGGAGGCGATCAAACTGACTGGCAACGAGATTTTTTAAATCAGTTTCTACCAGGGGATAATGCTGATTTTCCTGCCAATATTGAGCGAGATTGCCGGCGTAATCTTCCCGAACGATACCGCAAAGTAAGCCCATTGCCTTCGCATTGCCACCATAGGTTTGATGGATTGGTGCTAAAGTAGCCGGCTCGATTTGATAAGCCGAAAAGTATTGTTCCCAAGCTGTCAGATCTAAACCCGCGAGACGATAGTGTTCTAAAGTTAAATCTGCTTCACAAAGACGATCTCGACTGGTAATAATTGTCGTGGACTGTAGCTGGCGATCGCCCAAAATTCTCAGTAACTCGATGTAATCTCGATGCTCGGCAATAAATTTCCCATGGCTATCTAAAGCCGGTTCGAGATTATCAATTAAGACCCCAACACGACGCTGTTCCAGACATCTTTTTAAGCGGGAGAGAGTCACACCAAATTCTTTCCCCGAATCTTCATTTAAATCACGCTGGAGCCATTCTTCAACTACCGATGCCACCGCTACGATATTGGTCGTTTCCTTCGCCATCAACACTTCGAGAACTAGCTCAAAATTCTGACTCCTGAGAAACTGCTGCGCCAAGGTGGTTTTACCCACTCCTCCCTCTCCCTGAAGCACGATAACTTTATGCCCTTGAGCCACTAACCCAGCTAAATTGGCGATCGCCTGCTGTCTACCCACAAAGCTAACCTGGGAAGTCTTCGCCGCTTCGATGGGCGCTGTAAGCTGATTTGGTAGAGGAACAAATGACTTTAACTGCCCCGTAAGCAAACTACGTAAATTACTCTTCGTTACTTTTTTTCCCCAAGCCTCAGACAGCAACTTCCAAAGCAAAAATCCCGTATCCTTAGCATGCCCCTCCGTACAGCCATATGCCTCTGCAATTTCTAGATACTTGCGTCCCTGCAGCACGTTAGTAACGACAACCTGCTGTAAATCCGTGAAATGTCTGTCGGTCTGGCGATAAACCTCCCCGTCTACCAGTGCTAAAGCTGCTTCCACATCCATAACTCACGCTCGCTCGAAATAGCCTGGCTTTATGTTAGCCTTCTTGCTGGCGTAAATGATTCTTGTTTCAATCTAAATTTAGTACAAAAATACTGAAAAAATATTTTTAATCGAGGCTTGACTCAGCGATCG
>JBCBIN010000505.1:0-2492 GCA_038524555.1 Cyanobacteria bacterium J06623_7
AATTTTGAACTAAGTTAATTCACACCAAGCGTATTAAACTAAGTGGGGTTAGCGGGTATGTAGTCATAGTAGTGTTCGCAATTTCTAGTCATTCTAAAGTCAATTAGATTCTCAATTAAAAGAAAATAGCCAGCCAAATACAGGGAGGTTCGGTACTGGTATATTCCACTCGATGTTTTTGATGAGAGGGAATCAAAAGATAATCTCCTGCCGTTAGCTTGATCCGAGAATTATCCGCATAGCTCAACTCTCCCTCTCCTTGAAGCACGATTACCCATTCATTTTTATTCTGGTCGTACCATTCTCCTGGGGGCGTCGTTTGTCCCGTAGAAATAATTCGTTCGATTAGAATATCGTCTTGACTAAGTAAAGACTCGATTAATTCCTGTGGCAGCAAGTTTGCTGGTAAATCAAATATATTAGCGATCGCTTTATCTCCACTTTCTACATTTTATTTAGTTTTTTACTTGAGTTAGAGTTAAACCGACTAAATTGAAAGTATGCTCGCAAAATTTTGCTCGGGCTTACAGCGCTTTTCAGATGAGTAGAGTCTGATATTTCAATAACTAAAATAATATTTGGTGCGGTAGGATGAGCTGATAAATAATTATCTTCTTTTCACTGATTAACTTCTCGTTAAATTGAAACTGAGATGCTTAGCCTAACAAGATATATTATTATTTTTTTCTCATCCAGCCTGATGTGCGATGTGTAATAAATGCTTGAGGATAGCAGACTAATCTTTTCTTGGGAGTTATTTAATCGAACCTTTCATATCTTAGCGAATTTAAATATCTGCGTTGAACAAAACTACTCCGCATACAAAATCTGCTCAAAACAAAATTGTCCGACCTCAATTAAAGCTGCTTCAGATGTTGGGTCGGTAGTAGCTACGGCAGTAAGCTGTTCAAATTCAGCCAGGCTATACTGGTTTTCAAACTCACTAATTGTACATTTGCATAGCTTCTGAGCATCAGCTTCATCTAATCCTTCTGCCAGAGAAGTCTCTACACATTCTCCCTCAAAATCTTGCACAAATTCAGCTGGATACTGGTGGTTTTGAGCGGACTCAATCGCCTCTTCGTTAGCTAGTAAGGAAGTAGGGGCAATAAATAATAAACCGGCAAGCAAGGATGAAAAATAAAAATACGACATAGCAATTATGCTCTATAGATTCTGCGGATCGCGATAAAATTATGTTACGGGCAACAAAATTAACTTAGCAGCTAATTATATGTTCTTTAGATAACTCCTGTTGCTTTGATGTTCCCGCTCTTGAGTCACTATCGAGCCACTTTGGGTAAATATTTTGCCAATTGCGCCTACAGTCAACCGTTCTCAAATAGAAAAAAAAGCCTTGGAGCTAGGGTTTCATCTCTTCGGAATTGCCGCTGTAGATAATCACCAGGATCGGGCGGTAGAATACCTCGATCGCTGGCTCGAAAAAGGCTATCAGGCGGATATGACCTGGATGGCTAGTCCTCAACGCCGAGATATACGTGTCTACATGAAGGAAGTGCAGTCGGTGATTTCAGTAGGGCTGAATTACTATACCCCTCAGGAACACGCAGATAAACCGGGAGTTGGCAAAATTTCTCGCTATGGTTGGGGTCGAGACTATCACAAGGTTATGAGTAAAAAGCTCAAGGCTCTCTGTAGCTGGCTGCGATCGCAAGATGCCGATATTTTGGCCAGGTATAGCGTTGATACCGCACCGGTTCAGGATAAAGTATGGGCGCAACGAGCGGGATTGGGCTGGTTGGCAAAAAATGGTAACGTAATTACCCGCCAATATGGCAGTTGGGTCTTTTTAGGCGAAGTTCTAACTAATTTGACCCTGACGGCAAATTTACCCCATACTAACCACTGTGGAACCTGCACCCGCTGTCTTACTGCCTGTCCAACCCAGGCTATTACTCAACCCTATGTCGTCGATGCCAATCGCTGTATTGCCTACCATACAATTGAGAATAGAGCCCCAGAACTACCCACTACTATTGCTCACAATCTCTCGGGTTGGGTAGCGGGATGCGACATCTGTCAGGATGTATGCCCTTGGAATCAGCGCTTTGCTCGCGAAACTGACGTAGTAGATTTTCAACCCTATCCCCATAATATTGAGCCCCAGCTTAACACTCTGGCTAATTTATCTAAGGAAGAATGGGATCGACGCTTCCGAGCTTCTGCTTTGAGAAGAATTAAGCCCGAGATGTGGCGACGCAACGCTCGTGCTAACCTTAAAGAAGGCAATTAGCTATTTTTGCTCCGAACAATATAAATTTTGTCCCGTTTATATTTCTACTTATAATTACTTTTTAATTACCTCAAGACGAATAACTCTAATGACTGCAAAGTCAAATAAATTTTTATAAAACCTTTTTATATAAATTTTGACTGGAAGTGATATAAGATAGTAAAACATAAATTTCATACACCGAAATATTCCTGGCAAATTGTCCCGTTTGCCAGATTATGTTTTATCACCTTATATC
>JBCBIN010000506.1:0-2478 GCA_038524555.1 Cyanobacteria bacterium J06623_7
TTAACCTCGATGGATACCAAAGTTCTTAACCTTTGCGCCACCTCAGTAGTTCAACGGTTAGATGTGCTGTGTAAACCAAGCTAATTTAGTGGGGTTCAAATTCGGCTTTCTGGAAAAACCGAAAGGCGATCTCCGTTTTAGCTGGTGCTATTTATGGATATTTCTAATTCTGATGTTTCGGTCAAGATTAATTTTCAGTCTGAGACGGCTACTGTTCCCACTGGCTACATTGCCGATATGGGCTTGGGTTACGATCGCGATCGCGGCTATGGCTGGATTACCACCGCAAGGAATAATACTCTCCCCTATGACATGAGTGAATTTGGTCGCGATCGCCATAATTCTGCGCGTTACCAGCAGTCTCTCGACACTTTATTGTTAATTCAACCTGTTGTAGCTTGGGAATACGATTTACCTAACAGCGATTATTGGGTCACGGTAGCGGCAGGGGACAGCGTTTTTGCGGGGGGGAAACGGTAATCAACGTCGAGGGAGTAGAACTTTTAAATTTCGAGCCTAATCCTCTACAGCTCTTTGGTCTAACCACCCAGCTAGTTAGAGTACGGGATGGCAAACTAACTCTCGATGGTATTGGGGGGAGCAACAGTAAAATTAACTATCTAGAAATTGAATCGGCATCTCCTGATGTAACGAGGATTAGGGCAGTCTCTCCCAATAATTTTGCCCGCGATGTTTCTCCCCAGGGAGCGATTAATCTCGATCTTGCTTTAAGTGGTGCGGGGAACGGTATAGACAGCAATAGTCTGAATGACGACAATATCAGTCTGGCGCGGACTCTAGATGGAGTTGTCGTTCCAGGCTCTGCCAATACTACCGGGGGAGATGATGCGATCGTTTTTCAGCCCAGCATACCGTTAGACCCCCATACGCAATATACTTTTAATCTCAACGGTGCCCTAGACTTGGAAGGCAATCCTTTTACGCCGGTTACTACTTCCTTTACAACAGGGGCAGATGAGCCGGATAGCAATATCATCTTCGAGCGGACTCAACTACTGTCGGATATTGCCATTAGTACTCTAGAAATAGCTCCTGCTGGCGATCTGCTTTACGGTGCTAGCCTGACGGGAGACATCTATCGCTGGGAAATTTCTACCAACGGCAGTTTGAGTAATCGGCAAACTTTTTCTCGCTTGAACCACCGCACGGTAGTAGGCATGGTCTTCGATCCCGACGACCCAAATGTTTTATGGCTTTCTCACAATGAAAATATCTACGATACTGTGACTGCCGACAATTTTACCGGCAAGGTTTCGCGACTTCGATTAAATAACGGTGCAGAATTTACGGGTACGGTGGAAGACTACGTTACTGGACTGCCGCGATCAAGTAAAAGACACTTTAGCAATAGTCTAGAATTTGGGCCCGATGGCGCTTTATACCTCTCCCAAGGTAGCAATAGCGCTACTGGTGCCCCGGATGCCACCTGGGATTATCGACCGGAAACACTATTAACCGCATCTATTTTACGGATCGACCCTGATTTAAAGCCACCCCAAGTCTGGTTTTAATGTTCAAACCGAAGATTTCCGCAATACCTCCGGGAATTACGATCCAACTGCGGAGGAAGCTCCAGTCAAGCTATACGGCACGGGGATTCGTAATGCTTATGATTTAGTCTGGCACAGCAACGGTCATCTCTATGCGCCCAATAATGGTAGTGCCGCTGGGGGTAACACTCCAGACGAACCGAATTTGAGCGGCAGTCAAGATTTGACGGGGTAGCAACTCAAAACGACCATCTTTATCGAGTCGAGCTTGGAGGCTACTACGGTCATCCTAACCCCCAACAGGGTCACTATATTCTTAATGGCGGCAATCCGACAGGCGCGATCAATCCAGCCGAAGTTATTGAATATCCGGTAGGCACTCAACCCGATGCCGATTACCGGGGATTTGCCTTTGATTTTGGGCGCAATCGCTCTCCTAACGGCATTATCGAATATCAAAGCGAGATATTTAATGGTGCGCTACAGAATAAGCTGTTAGTAGTGGAATATAGCGGTGGGGACGATATTTTAGCCCTCACCCCCGATAGCGATGGCAATATCATTGACTCTTTTCGCTTAGCTAGAGGTTTTACCAATCCTATCGATCTGGTAGAACATACCGCCACGGGCAATATCTATAATTGCCGAATTAGGTGCAGGAAACCACGGTGAGGCTGGTGACGACAACGGAATTACTTTACTATCGGCAATCTAGTTCATTTATAGCTACGAATTATTAATGTTTCAGCATAGCTAGTTCGTATCAGGCGTTGTGAATATTGGATAACGTCAGTTCGGGTTAAATAATTTCTGCGATGCGCTTGATAGTTGTAGAAATTAGTTTGCGATCGCGGTCTAATAAGTATACAGACACTAATATTAGGCTGATCGGGAAATAAGAGAAAATAAAGAAAAGCAATCAAATGTAAGAGAAATCATGGGAATTTTTTCCAGTCAGATTCCTCTC
>JBCBIN010000507.1:0-2443 GCA_038524555.1 Cyanobacteria bacterium J06623_7
GATTCTACATCAAGCACATTAGTTAAACTCTGATTTTGGCGGGAAGAATTTGTAGCCTGGATTGTCAAGAAACCAATCATAAAGCAAAAAAACAAATCGACGCTAACTTTACTTACTTTTTCCATGGTTTCAACTTTGTAACTGCCTGTAAAACAAATATACCTAAGGAATTTTACTGAGGAAACACGGCGGCACAGAAAAAGACAGTATCTTTACATAAGTAGGCTTAGATTGAACTCCGGATTAAGTCGTCTGGCTTTATGAGCGGTTTGTCGTTTACAGTTCTTAAATTTGTCGGCTGCGAGAATTAATAACTATGCCTGTTTACTTATATTGGGGTGAAGATGATTTTGCGATCGCGCAAGCGGTAGATAAATTGCAAAAAAAAGTTTTAGATCCTAACTGGCTACAGTTTAATTATCATAAGCTGCCTGGCGATCGCGCCGAGAATATTATTGAAGGGCTAAATCAAGTCATGACTCCTGTTTTTGGTCTGGGAGAGCGTCTGGTCTGGCTAGCAGAGACGAATTTATGTCAGCAAAAGCCCAGTGATGATATTTGGCGGGAGCTAGAGCGAACTTTGCCCAGTATTCCTACCACCTCTCATCTGTTGTTAACGACGGGTAAAAAGCCCGATGGCAGATTAGGCTCGACCAAACTCCTGCGCCAACATGCCGTGGTTAAGGATTTTAGTTTGATTCCACCCTGGAAAACAGATTTAATTGAGGCTCGGGTCAAGCAGTTGGCTGTAGCAATGGAGCTAAAGTTAACGCCAGGAGCGATCCAATTATTGACCGAATCTGTGGGCAACAACACCCGGCAGCTATGGAACGAACTAGAAAAACTCAAGATTTATGGTGGCGAGCAATATGAACCTCTAGATGAATCTGCTGTTGCCCGGCTAGTGCTGTGTAACACTCAAAATAGTCTTCAGTTAGCCGCAGCTATTAGGGATGGTCAAACCCCTCGCGCTTTAGAATTAGTGACCGAACTACTCGATCGCAATGAACCAGGTCTCAAGATAGTTGCCACCTTGGTCGGACAGCTTCGCACCTGGACGATAGTTAAGTTGATGCAGCAAAGCGGTAATCGAGATAATAAAGCGATCGCTAGTGCCGCCGGAATTAATAATCCCAATCGTCTCTACTTTATCAATAAAGAAATACAGCGTATCCGTTCCCAGCAACTTTTAGCCAGTCTGCCGATGCTGTTAGAGATGGAACACGGTTTAAAAACTGGTGGGGATATGCGTACTATTCTGCCCACTAAAGTCGTCGAACTATGCCTAATTTTTCAAACCTAAATGTATGGCTGTTCTGATTTTAATAAAAAGCAATCAGCATCGCTCCGAGGGCTAAGAGAAAGACGCCTAGGGCTCGCATGGAGTTGAGGGGATGAACTGTTAAACCCAGCCAACCATAATTATCCAAGAGAACCGACATTACGAGTTGACCAAAAATAAAGCTGGAAATCCAGACCCCCGCGCCAATTTTGGGCTGGATCGTCAGGGCAGCCGTAACCACAAAAGCACCAATTGCCCCCCCCGCTAACCACAGCCACCAAGCAACCGCCCCCAACTTTTCGGTACTGGGAAATTTTAAGCCTAAACCGAAGTTTAGCAATAGCAGTAGCAGAGTCCCAACCAAAAAAGAAACAAAAGAAGCCTGAATAGGATGGTTGAAGTAGCGACCGAGATTTTCATTGACCCCTGGCTGGATGGCAAATACAGCTCCTGCCAGCAGCGCAATAATAATATAGCTATAATTCATAATTTTTTTAGAGATCGCTAATCGGCTTTTCCGGTTTGAAATAAACGACCGATAATTTCTTCAATGGGAGGATCGCCAACGCTTAAGTCCTGTACCTGTAATTCTGCCAAAATATGGGAAATAGTTGCCGTAAGTTTTTCTCGGGGAACTATAAAGCGGACTTCTTGACCGTGCATTGATTCTACCTCGCCAAAGCGATTGAGTTC
This sequence comes from Cyanobacteria bacterium J06623_7, assembly GCA_038524555.1. Classification (GTDB taxonomy): domain Bacteria; phylum Cyanobacteriota; class Cyanobacteriia; order Cyanobacteriales; family Xenococcaceae; genus Waterburya. The sequence goes on from JBCBIN010000507.1 coordinate 1,976, forward strand.
GGTGGGAGATAGTGCTTGCGACAACTCTACCTTGACCTGTCGATAGGGAGCAAAGCGATCGAGCAATTCTTCCAATAGCCCATCATAAATTAACTGTCCCTGATGAATGAGCAAAACGCGATCGCACAGTGCCGTAATGTCGGCCATGTAGTGACTGGTTAATAAGATAGTCGCGCCATATTTCTCGTTGTACTGCTGTAAAAATTGACGTACCGCCACCTGAGCATTAACATCTAAACCTAAAGTCGGCTCGTCCAGAAATAAAACCTGTGGATGGTGCAATAATGCCGCTAGTAGTTCTGCCTTCATGCGTTCTCCTAAAGACAGCTTGCGGACTGGTTGGTGTAGTTTATCCGTTACATCGAGCATGGTTGCTAGTTCGTCAAGACGCTGCTTAAAATCGCGATCGCTCAACTTATAGACGGCAGCATTAATTCGGAGAGAATCTAAGGCGGGTAAATCCCAGAG
>JBCBIN010000508.1:0-2439 GCA_038524555.1 Cyanobacteria bacterium J06623_7
AATAAGTTCTAATTCAAAATACCAAAATACTTTCATTAGAAACTATTTTGGTATTTTGAATTAGAACTTATTTGGTTGGAATTCCGATTCTTTATACACGATAGAGGTAAAAAAATAAATCTGGAGAATTATTTTAGAAAACTTAAACAACTATCATTATCAAATAGAATAAGCGTTACTGTTCTTGAGATTTGTAACCAAAAATACATGTGGTTAAAAGTTATAAATTCTCATAATTCCTCTGTTTACATAGAGTTTAGTTAAGAACTATCTCAACTTGTTTAATCGATTGGATTCATATTTCCATCGTTTGTCAAACTTAAATGACACTTTAAATTAGATTAAATTAGGAGTATTATTTTGTCTTGGAAACGTTTAGATAATCGTCCCGCAGATCGACTACGGAACCATAGTTTTCAACTAGACTTTATCGAAAATCCTTTATCATCGGTGATAATTGAGTGTGGCAAAACTAAGGTTCTTTGTACGATAAGTATGGAAGAACGAGTGCCAAGATTTTTAGTGAACAGCGGACAGGCATGGTTAACGGCAGAATATCGCATGTTACCCGGAGCAACCAATACACGGCATTCTAGGGAATTGATGAAGTTGTCGGGGCGAACTCAAGAAATTCAACGGCTGATTGGGCGTAGCCTCCGAGCGGCGATTAATCTCAAAGGACTTGGGGAAAGAACCATAACGATTGATGCCGACGTTTTACAAGCAGATGCCGGAACCCGCACCGCTGCTATTACAGGTAGTTACGTAGCTCTAGCTCATGGTATTAATAAATTAATCGCGGCAGGAGAACTCAAAAAATCGCCGTTAATCGAGCCAGTAGCGGCTGTTTCCGTTGGTTTGATTGATGGGGAAGCTTATTTAGACTTAGACTATCCTGAAGATGTGAAGGCAGATATTGATCTGAATGTGGTGATGAACGCCAAGCTAGAATTAATTGAAATTCAAGGCACTGCTGAGTCTAATAGCATGACGCGAACGCAATTAAACCAGATGTTAGACCTAGCCGAAAAAGGAATTAAAGAATTATTAGAAGCACAGCAAGAGGCGATAAAAAGTAAGCAGTGATAAATAAAAAGAGTTTATAGCTATGAAATCACCAACAAATTCTACTAATGTCTGGGACTATAAGCCGGGATGGTGTCAACCCTGGTCAATTATGCTGACGGGAATATCGGCGATCACAGTTAGCTGGCTACTGTTGCACAATATCTGGATTAGTCTAGCTGTTTTGTTGCCCGTAGCTGTCTGGTGGGTCTATTTTCTGGTTATCTACCCCAAGGCATTTGCCGAATATGTTGCCTCACAGCAAACTAAATTGAATCTGGATTAAACTTTATTGAACTCCGCAATGAGGAAATCCGCCTTTTCCCCTTAACCTGTCTCCCTTTCCCAAGCCTTTACAGGCAAATAAATGCGTAACATCGTTAACTAGATTAGGGCAAAGCTGAAACTGCCTGACGCTTGAACATCTCTTTGAGCACCAAAGCCGGATCGACATAGCCACCATTATGTTTCAAAACCCAGTGTAAATGAGGTCCAGTGGTTCTCCCCGTCATGCCAACTCGCCCAATTCTTGCTCCTGCGGGAATATCTTGACCGAGAGCAAGCTGAATTCCCCCATCGCGATCTAGTAAATAGGTGCCGTTGCGCGAAACATCGACATGACCTTCTAAGTGGCAATAAACATGCTGCCAAGCTCCCGACTGCACGGTGATAGAAGTACCACAGGCGGTGTTATCCGACAAAGCTGCAATCTTGCCACCCCACCAACTGCGAATGTAGCTGCCACGAGGAGCCGCTAAATCTAAACCATTGTGAAACTGACGCTTACCCGTAACGGGGGAAATCCGATAGCCAAAACCAGAGGTGTAGGATTGAAAATTTTCTACTGGAAAAGAGCCGTTAGCCCAAACCGCCGATACATCTTGGGCAATTAACTGCTCGCTGCTTAGATCTGCTGCCACTAGGGGGACATCAGTTGTGTAATTAATGCCGAAGGTAATTAAACATGTGGCGATAATGATGGCTAGCCAGCGACTCCATCGAATTCTCAAATTGTAGATCATGGGTGGTGGCTCAATTAATATAACAATTTACGATTTATCCTTCGGGTGGGGCAGCTATGGCTTAGTCGAATGCCTGCCAGTTGCCGGATAAATATCTGAGCTATCGGAGTCAATCTTTCAAACTGCCCTTGCTTATCGGGAGAAATTAGGCTCTATGGCTCTGTTGATGAAATTTCAATCTAAAATGTTTCCCGGTCTATCGATAGTTAAACAAAAAACAAATAGTTTTTGAGTAATAGCCCCTAAAAGCTCACTCCTTTGAAGGATATATTGCTCTGAACTTTATGGCTTTACCAAATATACTGTTAAATTTTCTGACTAGCAATATAGTTTTAAGTATTTATACTGAAAA
>JBCBIN010000509.1:0-2436 GCA_038524555.1 Cyanobacteria bacterium J06623_7
TAGATAAACCTATTTTTTTGTTTATGACTTTCAAACAATATCAGAAGTATTACGGACAAAGCGACAGTATTTGTGTTTTTTTTACCCGAACTTTATACAACAATTAGTCTAGATAAAGTTGACATTAAACAGATAGGATTAAGTATTTAAAATAAATTCACGTCTGAGGTGAATTGCAAATCAGAGTAATTTGTTGATTGGGAGTAATTAAGGGTCATCTAGTTTAAATCCGCCTTATGGTGAGAAGGTAATTGTCAACCTAGAGCCAGTATGAGCGATCGTTTTCTTGCAACGCCATTATTAAACGCCCTTCAGCTTGCCTCCCGCCGCCATCATGCCGCTTTTTATGCCCCAGGACACAAGCGAGGTGCCGGAATCGCTCCGAATCTCCAAGACATTATGGGTAGTGCCGTCTTTGCCGCCGATTTACCCGAACTACCGGAGTTAGATAATTTGTTTGCCCCTGCAGGAGCGATCGCCACAGCCCAAGAACTAGCTGCCGAAACATTTGGGGCGACTCAAACCTGGTTTCTGGTTAATGGCTCTAGCTGTGGCATTATTGCCGCCATCTTGGCTACCTGTGGCATGGGCGAAAAGATAATCTTGCCCCGCAATATTCATCAATCGGCGATCGCCGGGCTAATTCTATCAGGAGCAATTCCAATTTTTGTCAATCCAGAGTACGACATCCAGCATGGACTAACCTATAACGTGTCTCTTGCCGCCGTAGAACGAGCATTAGAGCAACATCCAGATACAAAAGCCGTAATGATGCTACACCCCACCTATCAGGGCATCTGTGGCGACCTTCGGGCGATCGCCGATCTAACCCATCAATACAATATTCCTCTATTAGTAGACGAGGCACATGGGGCACACTTTGCTTTTCATGCCGATTTACCTCCTAGCGCCATCGATCTGGGTGCAGATTTAACCGTTCAGTCGATCCATAAGACCTTAAGTTCTCTAACTCAATCGTCTATGCTTCATATAAAAGGAGATCGCGTCTGTAGCCAGAAAATAAGTAAAGCCTTACAGCTAGTGCAGTCTACTAGTCCCAGTTATCTACTCCTTGCCTCTCTAGATGCTGCCAGACAACAAATGGCAACAGAAGGTAAACAATGGATGAACAAAGCGATCGCTCTAGCCAATCGAGCGCGAAAACAAATTGCTCAGCTCCCCTATATGTCTGTATTTAATCCACCCCTACAGTCGGGATGCAAATATCTCGACCCTACCCGGCTTACTATTGATGTCTCCCAACTAAGCATTACTGGCTTTGAAGCGGACGAAATACTCCACGAACAGCTTGGAGTCACCTGCGAACTGCCCTTACTACAACACCTCTGCTTTATTATTTCTCTGGGTAATAGCACCGCCGATATTCAACAGCTCATTCGAGGCTGCCAAACCCTCGCCCAGTCTTATAGTCCTACTGCCTCAAACTCTAATCTAGCCCAAAACCCAAGTCCTTTACTGTCTCCCCCCCCAACTAATGCTGTGCCTTATATGTCTCCACGAGAAGCCTACTTTGCCGCTACCGAAACCATTGCTCTAGAAACGGCGGGCGATCGCCTATGTGGCGAACTAATCTGCCCCTATCCCCCGGGAATCCCCCTACTAATGCCGGGAGAAATAATTACTCAAGAGGCGATCGATTCCCTGAAGCAAATCGTCACTGCGGGAGGAACTATTACAGGGTGTAAAGATTCAACCCTTACCACCATCCAGACGCTTAAATAAGATAGCCCTATTAAAGTCTCGATTTTTATAACTAACATATAACTATGCTTTGGCCATATAAAACTCCGGGAATCCCCGATAAATTATTTGAACGTCTCCCAGGAATTCCCCTAAGCAAGCGTGAGGTACGGGTTCTCATTCTTTCCTCTCTCAAAATGAAGCCAGATTACGTGCTGTGGGATATTGGTGCGGGGACGGGAACCATCCCCGTCGAAATTGGTCTACTCTGCCCGGCTGGCAAAATTGTCGCGATCGAACGGGATGAAGAAGTGGCTCAGTTAATCGAACGTAATTGCGATCGCTTTGGAGTGAAGAACGTTGAAGTAATTCGCGGTAGTGCCCCAGAATGTCTCTCTGATATTCAACCTCGACCCGACCTAGTTTGCATTGAAGGAGGTAAGCCCATCAAAGATATTCTTAAGCAAACCTGGAAATATTTGCAGCCGGGGGGCAGCATCGTTGCTACCGTCAACAGTCTGGAAAACTTATATGTAATTTCCGAGGGGTTGTCAGAACTTCAGGCACGCAATATTGAAGTAGTACAGTCGGCAGTAAACCGCCTAGAAACTAGGGGCAACCAAAGAACTTTTGCCGCCGTCAATCCGATGTTTATTCTCAGTGGCGATAAGCTTTAGGTAGTCTCAGCTTATTTTCTTAATAAATAATTGTTATGACATAATGCAGTAATTTGTT
>JBCBIN010000510.1:0-2431 GCA_038524555.1 Cyanobacteria bacterium J06623_7
GCTTGTTGACTAAAGTTATGTTTCCTCTCTTAGCCGTTCCTGGCAAAATCTGTTTGTGGATTAGGTAATTAATAATTCCCTCTACTCCCGCTTTAACTGAGTCTGGGTTCATCACCATCCCCGCTCCTAATTCTAAAGTCCAGGCTTCAACGTCAAACTGTACCGGCTTACCGAGGTCGGCTAATTCCCTTTCAAGCGCCAGCCAAGGTTTAAGAAATGCCTCATCAAAAGCATCGCCATCATATTTATCCATCAAAATAGCGTAGGGCAACAGCAGATAGGATACGTTATCTTGTCGTTCCCGAAAGCCAAAGGTATAGTCGATCGCCTGATTGCTGGAACTATGAATATCGATGACATAGTCGGCGTACAAACAGAGTGATTGTAATTGATCCCGATACTGGCGGCTAATAGGTGCGCTGCGGGGTTGCTTGAGTCTGGCTCGTTCCTGCTGCCAAGCTTGTTGTATTTGAGCTAAATAATTCTGACGTATCTTGTCAGTAGATAACTCTAGCTGAGAGCGCGCAAATTCTGTTAGGTTTTCTGCTTCTTGTTCGTAGTCCCAAAAAATCCGATTCCAATTTTTACCGTCATAGCTATTAAAACGTCCCGTCGAAAAAAAATGCGATCTCTGATTTACCCCCAAGGGATTACAAACTGGTACGAGGCAAATTTCTCCCGCAATCTGACTCGAATCTAGCTCGGTGAGGTGTTCAATTAGACGATAAATAACGGCATTGCCAACAATTTCTGCTCCATGGAGGTTGGCTTGAATATAAGCTTTTTTACCCGGGAGCGCGCCGGCAAACTGATAGACCTGTAAAGATAGAGTATCCCCAGAGGCTAGCTTTAATAAATCGACTGTAGAAATCTGCGGCATCATAGCAATTTAGTCTCGCTTAACTGATAAAGCTCGTTCAAAGATTCTGTAAAAAAAGTGTAAAACTAAGGACAGTCAAGACATAATTCACAATACATTTTTATTTGCATTTTAAAATTAAGAAAAACGTATATTTACTTAGACCTATACTCCGTATTTATTAAACCTAAATTACCTAGTTAATTCCGCTATTATGAAATTAAACTTATTTACTCCCGCCCTAATTTTGTTTGGTTTGCTCGGAAGCGTTTTTTCGGCTCAACCCAGCCAGGCTCAGTCCCGTTTTAGCTGCAATACTAATTATTTATCAACGGTGGTTAATACCGAACGTGGCGCTATTCCTCTTATTCGCTGGACAGACCGTTCTTTTCCGCCCCCCTTTACCCCCGAACAGCGCTGTGAAATTGTTTCGGGAAGGTTTAGAAATTTTGATGCCAACGGCACTCTCAAGTATATTAAAGCCGACCGGATTAATAATTTGCCCGTTTTATGTGTTGCTGCCTATAAAGGTGGCTCTTGTTTGCCGAATGGATTGTTGGTCACTTTTAAGCCGGGGACAGACGCCAACGCCGCCCTAATCAAAATTCTTGATCGCCGAGTTTGGGCAGCCGGAGACCCAATTCAACTCTGTAGCAGTAACTGTACCTCAGATAGCGAGCGAGTTATTTCCCAAGTCAATGGCGAGAACTATGTCGATATGGAGTTATTTCTCAACTGGACAGAGAACGAAAATTAGCTAGCTTTCAGTCTCAGAATTACTAAATTTAATTTTATTACTTAATAACTACTAAATTATCAGAAATTGCTAATGATGAATTTCTCGCAGAAGTTACTATCTAGTTTGATGCTGGGCTTGTGTTTGACTGTCGTACCCGGGAAGAACCCTGCCGCCTTGGCGCAACCTTTAGGACAGGATGAAATTCGCTCTCTAGCCCGTAATATTACCGTCAAAATTACCAATGCGAATACTTCTAGTAACGGTTCGGGGGTATTGTTTAGCTATAAAAATGGTATTTATTCAGTTTTGACCAATCAGCACGTGGCAGGGGATAACGGTGAGTATCATGTCTACACTCCCGATGGCGAAAAACACGCAATCACTTTTAAAGAAGAAATTCCCGGTTTGGATTTGATGGTAGTCCAGTTTGAGAGCGATCGCGAGTACGAAACTGCCGAGGTGGGAGATTCAGCCGAGATTGCGCCCCTACAGTTAGTTTATGTCGCCGGATATCCGGCAATTCAAGCCGATCTGGATATTGTCGATGGCAAAATTCGCAGCATTCGCCAGGACGTATTACAAAATCCCCAGGCAAACTTAGGTTACGCCTTAGTTTATACCAATCAAACCTTACCCGGCAGCAGCGGTGGTGCAATTTTAGACGAGCGGGGTTATCTCGTCGGGATTAACGGCGAAGCCGAACGAGACATTAGAAGCGGTCGAGACGTTAGCCGTGGTATTCCCATCAACCTGTTTATTTCTCTTTCCTTTAACTAGGGCGTGTCATCAATTAGGAAATTGCGATCGCGACATTGATTTAGAATAATTGAAAG
>JBCBIN010000511.1:0-2423 GCA_038524555.1 Cyanobacteria bacterium J06623_7
ACGGTAAATTAGGCTTTTTAACTGTCCTAACTGCTCTAACTGTCCTAACTGCTCTAACTGTCCTAACTGCTCTAACTGTCCTAACTGTTGAAACAAGGATAGGTCAGTCAATGAGAATGACCATAATTTCTTACTCAAGAGAAGCGGTTTTAGTTAACCACCCCTGATGCTTGAGGGCAACGATCGCGACAAACAGCAGATCTAAACCGACAAAGGCAGCAATGAATAATTCTGAGCCGCCAGTACCAAAGCCATAGCTATGTAAACCCGTACCCAGGACAAAGTTAACTCCATACCATGCCATCAACACCGCATTAAACGCGACGACGCTAGTAATCGCCATGCCAAAATCTTTGAGCCAGCCCACTAAACGCCCATGAAGAGGCACGACATAGCACATCAGAGCGATTAAAGCCCAGGTCTCTTTAGGGTCCCAACCCCAAAAACGACCCCAGGAGAAGTGCGCCCAGATACCACCCAAGATGATACCAGTGGTAAGCAAGAGTACTCCTACCTGCAAGATGCCATAGTTCCATTTAGCTAGGTTACGCAGACGTTGACGATTGGCCGCGAACAGATAATTGGCGAGAATGATATGACCTAAACCAAAAGCCAGGGCAAAGCTAGCATAGCTCAAGGTAATGGTCGGAACGTGGACGCTTAACCAAAAGTTGTCTCGTAAGACGGGGACGAGGGGTTTGATTGTGGGGTCGAGAATTGCGGGAAGACTATCGGCAAGCAACAAGCAGACTACCGATAGGGGAGCAGCCGCCAAAAGGTAATATTTAGCCCGATAGATAAATTCAAATAAAAGCGCGATCGCGGCAACGCCGAAACCTACCCAAATAACCGACTCGTACATATTAGTCACGGGAGGACGACCGGCAATTTGCATTCTTTCGATAAAGCCATAGCCGTGTATCAATAAGCCAGTGGCAAAAATTCCTAATGCTCCCCAATAGAAATTGAAGGATTTAAACAGAGTTACTCCCAGCATGAGGGTAAAGGCTAGAGCATAAAGCATCCAGGCTTTGGCAAAGGGATGTAGACCATAAAAGCGGGTTTCTCTGGCGAGGTGAGCGTAATCGGGATAAATATTGGGAGATAGGTGGGCAAGTTTTTGCTGTAATCCTGCCGCAATCAGGCTAATAGCGGCTTTATCCTCTGGGTTACGGCGATAGGTTTGTTTTAGCTGTTGATAATCGGTCTGGATCGAGACAGCTTGTTCTGGAGAATAGTACTGTGCGGCATTATTTACATTAGCCCAGGTGCCTTTAATATCTGTTGGGTGGGGCACTAGAGGCAGTTGGCTATCTCCGACGGTAGCAATAGTTAGAGCCAGTCGATCTTCAATGGTTAGGGCTTCGCGATCGCTGCGATCTAGGTCGATATTATCTGCCTGTTTGGCTCGTACCGACATGATGACCGTCCCCAGATCCGACTGCATTAATTCGGCAAAAGAGAAGTACTTCTGTTCGGGATTGAATCCCAGACTTTCTTTGAGGGGACGATAGCTAAAGAGAATAAATCTTTCTTCATTCCAGTCGCGATCGTTAAACCACATCGACAGGTAGGTATCTAAATAGTTTAATTTTTCTCCATCAGCAGCAGTGTAGTTAGCTTTGCCGTGAATTTGTGCCACGGTTTCTCTAGCAACGGTATCTAGAGGTTTTTTGCGTCCATCTAGCTGTACTGCCAAATTTTGTAAGGATACAGCAGGAGAGGGGTTAAATTGACTCAAGGGTAAAACTAAAATAGCAATGCCGAGAATCAAACCCAGAATAAATTTAAGAATATGCTGTCTGGTAGAAGCGATCACCGTTTTTGGTTCAGCTGCCTGGGGAATGGTTTCTTCGGAAAAATTAATTAACATTTAAAGCACCATGTTTACGTAAATATTGTTTTTGTTCGTCGCTTAAGCCTTGGGCTTTGGAGAATACTGCCCCACTAAGATCGCAATTGGTAAAGGTGACGTTTTGCCAGTGGGTATTTTCAAAGTTGACATCTTGCAGGTTGCAATCAAGAAATTCCACGCGATCGAAAGTTGCGCCCTCAAAGTTTGCCGAGAGTAAAATACTGTCAGCGAACTGGACTTGGCTAATCTCTGCATGGTTAAACTTGGTTTCTAATAGTTCTGTGGCGACAAAAGTTACTCGTTCTAGCTGAGCATTAGTAAATTTGGTATTGACCAAACTCGCATCGTTAAATTGAGCCTCAACTATTTTGCCTTGATGGAAATTGCTATTTTGGAGATTGGCTTTGTGCCAGCGAGAATCAGTTATTACCGCGCCTTGAAACCCCGCATTCGTCACCGTAGCGCGCTCGAAGATAATTTGTTTGAATTTAGTTTTGCTGGCTATAACTTTATTGAGATTGGCGCTACCCAAATAAATATTGTCTCCGGTTGCCAGTCGCCAGTCGGC
>JBCBIN010000512.1:0-2418 GCA_038524555.1 Cyanobacteria bacterium J06623_7
GGTTGAATAATCTTGTAATCATTACGTTTTATGCCATTATTACGGAGCTATCTGGAAAAAGACTCTGGGCAAATACATGCTGACTGTATTCCTCTAGAACGGTGTTCATATATCCCCACGAACTTTATCTCACTATCTATAAATTGTCTGTTTTATACTTGAATAATTTTTAAACCGCTATCGCTTTGAGATGGAAAAGCAAATGCTGGATGATTTCTACTAACACCAACTTTGCTCTTGTTCTTCTCGGTGAAAGACCATGCGAACAACTGACAATCATAAGATTATGCCTCATCAATCAATTATTAAACTCTCCCTTCTGGCTACAGTTTTTACCGGCATTGGCTTGTTGACTATGACCTCAGCAGTAAAGGCTGATGGTGATTCTTCTCATCGTCATTCTTCAAGTAGTTCCACCACCATTCGCCGTACGGGAAATTCGACCTCCGTACATCGCCGTGGATCTAGCAGCAGCAGTAGTAGTTCTTCTTCTCGAAGTAGTAATACCAGAGTCAATATTTCTCTACCCCAAAAAGCTCCAGCTTCTAGGGAGGAAAATCAAGTTCGGCAGCAAAGAGAAACTAACCAAACAGAAGGTAGTGATGCATTCGATCCAGAAGAATATATTCGCCGTCAATTGGGTTTCTAAACAACACTAAAAATTCTATCCATTAAGTTGGAACGCCGTTCATGCTAACCTAACCAACCAGATTAAATCGTCCATCGGCTGGCAATTGGCATGCGCCAACCAGTACCAAAAGCTCGATCAGTAATCTTAATGCCTGGGGGGGCTTGACGGCGTTTAAATTCAGCCCGGGTAACTAGCTTTAATATTTTGTTTACTACTTCCGAGTCATGTCCCGCCGCGATTATTTCTGATGAAGACTGATGCTGACAGATCAGGCGCTCTAAAATATTGTCTAAAACTTCGTAAGGGGGTAACGAATCAGAGTCTTTTTGATCGGGCTTTAATTCAGCACTAGGAGGTTTGGTAATAATATTGTGGGGAATAACTTCCTGGTTATGATTGAGCCAGCGACAGAGGGCAAATACACGGGTTTTGGGCACGTCCGCAATTACTGCCAGACCACCGTTCATGTCGCCATAAAGAGTGCAGTACCCTACCGCCATTTCTGATTTATTACCGGTAGACAGTAACAAATAACCAAACTTATTGGCGATCGCCATTAATAGATTACCTCGAATCCGCGATTGGATATTCTCTTCGGCAATACCAAACTCCGTTCCCGCAAACATGGGATCGAGAATTTGGTCGTAAGCGCTCATAGCGGGCTTGATTTCAAGTTTTTGGCTATTGATGCCGATATTGTCTACCAAATCCAGAGCATCGCTAACGGAATGTCCTGAACTATAGGGGGAAGGCATTAATACCCCCAGTACATTCTCTGCCCCCAACGCTTTTGAGGCGATCGCTGCTACTAAAGCTGAGTCTATACCACCGCTCAAACCGAGAATTGCCCGCTTAAAGCCGCATTTACGGGCATAATCTTTCACCCCTAAGACTAAAGCTCGATATATTTCTGCATTACTGTCTTGGTCTACTTTTAAAGATAATTGAGGGGCTACAGAGGTTAAATTAGTTAAATCTACCACCACTAAATCCGTTTCAAAGCTTTTTGCCCGACAGATAATTTCTCCATCTGGATTGAAGGCGACGCTGTTACCGTCAAAAATCAGGTCATCATTTCCCCCCACCTGATTTACATATAACACTGGCTGATGATAGGAAGTCGCTGCATGGTGCAACATTGCTTCTCTTAGCTGTTGTTTGCCGACAGTATAGGGAGATGCGGATAAATTAACAATGACATCAACCCCCAACTGTGCCAACTCTTCAATGGGGTTTACTTCGTAGCTACGCTTACCCCAAAATTGCTCGTCGTTCCATAAATCCTCACAGATACTAACGCCAATCTTGGTGTCATCTAAAGTAAAGTAGTTTGCCTCGTAGCCTGGTTCGAAATAGCGATCCTCATCAAAAACATCGTAGGTAGGCAATAGTCGCTTATGAAATACCTGCTTAATTTCTCCTCCATCTAGTAAAGCCATACTGTTGTACAGTGGTTTCTGCCCTTTCTCCGCCGCCTGGGGATTAGTTTCTACCGTACCGACTAACACGGCAATGCTTTCTGGAAGCTGAAGAGCGATCGCTTTTAATTCTTGGCTCATTAATTCGACAAAGCCAGGATAGAGCAATAAGTCCCGAGGAGGATAGCCACAAAGGGATAATTCGGGAGTTAACAGTAAACGAACATTTTGTTCTGCGGCATTTTTAGCTGCATCAATTATGTGTTGGGCATTGTTAGTAATGTCACCGATAGTGGGATTGAGTTGGGCGATCGCTATTTTCATGGTTTTATTTAATATATAAATATTGTGTTTTATGTTTGATTTAAA
>JBCBIN010000513.1:0-2379 GCA_038524555.1 Cyanobacteria bacterium J06623_7
TGCCAGTTTTAACAACAAATTAAGTACACGAGTACTGCTGTGATTATCTTGCAGCAATTATTCCCGTTATAACTTTATACCTCTTAAAATGAGTTCTCAACCCTCCGCACCCATTAAATTGGCTCTCACTTCAGCAGAAATCGCCCGCTGCTTTCCCGTTATATATCAACTTCGTCCCCACCTTCATGCCGATACTTTTGTGGAACAAGTTGAAATGCAAATGCAGTCGGGTTATCAGCTAGCCTATCTAGGGGAGCCTTTAGTTATTGGCGTTACCGGGTTTCACTTGGCTACCAGTCTATCTTGGGGTAAATATCTCTACGTAGCCGATTTGGTCGTAGATCGGGAAGCGCGATCGCAAGGCTACGGAGGAGCACTATTTGCTTGGCTGGTGGAATACGCGCAACAGCAATCATGCCAGCAGCTACATCTCGATTCTGGAGTTCAAAGATTTGCCGCCCATCGTTTCTATCTTCAGCAGCAAATGAATATTTCCGGTCATCATTTTGCACTCAAACTATAGTACGCTTCATGTAAACTGGCTTCGTTGAAAAGTTATTTGGCTTGTCCTTTAAGACAGCTTTTGAGTAGTTCACAGGCATAACGCATTAGCCCGAGACTCTTGTGATTCATTAGTTCACGACTAATTTATTCAATTATCTTAGATTTATATCAGATGCATGACATTAGGTATGACCACTGTCTGTTTAAACTCCAGGCACTGAAAAATTAGCAAAATTAGCTCCGATCCAAAGCGCCGCGCCCGTCATACCTAAGCAGAGTATACCTGCTACTCCCGCCAAAGGCTGTTGTTTAATGCCCGCAAACCAGTGGTCTTGATATCTATAAGTTACCAAATTAGCTTCGTCAATACAGGTTAAACCCCAAATCCAGCCAGCATGAAGTCCGAGAGCCAAGTAAATTGTGTCGTCAGCCAGAACTCTCGCCGTTACTAACACCAACCCCATTAGCCATAAGCCCGGAAGTTGAGGTAGGGTCTCCTCTCTTTCCCATACGAGATGGAGTAGAGCAAAGATAGTGCTAGAAGCGATCGCTCCCAACCAGATCGGACTGTCGGTGATCAAAGTTGCCAAAATATAGCCTCGAAAGACTAGTTCTTCAATCAAGCTAATTGCTAAACCCAAACATAATATAGGCAGCAGTAGAGAATTTAGCTGTCGAAGATTATGCCACTGCCAAGTAACTAAGTTAAGGGCAGTTTCTCCACTAAAAATTAGCACTAGGCTAACTATACTAATGCCCAAGCCTAGTAATATATACCAAATTGCCGAGGCTGATAAAATACCCAACTCGGCAAAAGACATAGACTCAGAATGTAGTCGCCACCAAATTATTCCGGGGGCAAGAGCATAAAGAGACGCTAACAAAATCAACTTTTGTTTTGGTGTTAGTGCTTCTGTTGGCGACCAATTAATCTTGCGGGATATCAGCCAGGCGATGGGCAACCAAATAGCAGTCCATACGCCCAAAAAACTCAAAACATTGAACCAAGATTTGTCAATCATTTTTGCTCGGCTAGGTCTTAGGATATCTTTTCTATTTGCCTAGCTCGGCACTGGCTAAACGTAACGTCCCACAATTAATTATCGGCTGCGCCATTTTCTTCCGCATCGATTTGCTTGAGATGAATATGTTTGTAGCCTAGCTTAATTTCAAACTTATCTCCTTCTTTCAAACCCATGGCTTGAGTGTAGGTCGATCCAATTACGATTTGACCATTTTTATGAACACTAACTCTGTAAGTTGGTTCGCGCCCACGACCGTCTTTTGCTCCTTCAGGATCCAAAGGAACTCCTTTAGCCGCGAGTACGGCATCGTAAAAATCAGTTAAGTTTACGCGAGTTTGATTATCTTTAGTAATGGTATAATAACCACATTTTTTAGCCGTTTCGCGTCTGGGTAAATGAGACAGCTCTTTGACTTTTTGCAGTAATGCTTTTCCTGTTAATGGTGCTGTAGCAGCTTCACTCATAATCTATTTTTGTTTTGCTGTAATTGTTGGCGTCAAGTATTTCTACAATCTGATTTATTTGACGCTAATTGACATTATAAAAAATATACCGTTTATTCCGTTGCTTGTCACAATTTTAGTCTGAATAATAGTTTTTTTTTAATAATGCTTGAGATTTTTATTTTAGTTGATTTAGTATAATGTTACAAATTGATAATTTGTCTCCAAAATAGTTTATCCCTTCTTGCTCCCCAAAAATTACCCCTTCAGATATATTAAATAAAAAAATTTTCCTTTTCAACTCAATTTCAATTTTTCATTTTATCAATGTTTTTTGCTTAAACTCTTCCATACGGTAGTCTTTCTAAAGAAAAAAAAAAGAATTTTGAAAATCAATTCAATATCAA
>JBCBIN010000514.1:0-2361 GCA_038524555.1 Cyanobacteria bacterium J06623_7
ACCCGGGTTAGAATAAGAGGTGCCTTAGACTTTTTCTCTCGGTGAAAGGCGATCGCCGCCTCAAGATCGAAATCGGTAATCGCATCGCCACAAATGGTAATAAAGGTATCATCGAGCCAGGGTTGGATATTTTTGACGCAACCTGCCGTACCGAGGGGTTGTTCTTCTTCCACAGCGTATGTCATCTGAACACCAAACTCACTCCCGTCTTGAAAATAGTCCCGCATTACGTCGGGCAGATAGTAGAGAGTCGCGATTACCTCAGTGATATTGTGGCGTTTTAAGAGATTGATAATATGTTCGGCAATAGGGCGATTTAAGATTGGCACCATCGGCTTGGGTAAATCGCAGGTTAATGGACGCAATCTCGTCCCCGAACCTCCCGCCATTAAGACTGCTCGCATCTCAACCCCCTTAAAGTATTAGTTAGCTTAAATTTTTTGTTATCCATCTGTATTTTAATCATGTACCCCAGAACAGATAAGCATCGAGCCTAGGATAGAACTAAAAGTAATATTTTGGCAGCAGAAAATAGCTGTAGCCGGGCAAAAGGTAAATATAGCAATTGTTAGAATATAGTAGTTGCGGTTATGTGTAGTTAATCGATATTGATATGCTAAATTTTCTGGGAATCGTCTTATTCGTTGCTTACGTGGGCGGAGTATGGAAGTTTTTATCTGGCTACCGTCGGACTAATTTTAATGCCAGTCTACCGGGAAAAGTTGCGTTAGCTTTATTATGGCCGGTACTACTGATTGGCAATAAATCCTATCGCCGTAATTTTAATAAGGCTCTGAAGGGAAGATAAATAAGAATCTGAATTTGAGCGTCACTCCAAAATCTATCTGGCTTATTGGCGGCACTAGCGATAGCGCAACCATAGCCCATTTTCTAGCTGAGTCAAATTTACCCTGCGTTGTCACGGTAACCACCTCCGCTGCCCAGAAGCTATATAAACATAAACACTTACCGGTAGTTGTGGGCTGCATGGATATAGCGGCAATGCGCGGTTTTTGTCGGCAATACCAGATCGCGGCGATCGTTGATGCCTCTCATCCCTATGCGATCGCGGTTTCTCGTCAGGCGATCGCCGTTAGCTCGCAATTAAATCTGACTTATTTACGCTATGAAAGAGCTAGCTTGCCCGAGTTAACCAATAACAATGCGGCTCGTGTGCTGAAATTAAAGAGCTTTGAGGATTTATTAGCCGGAAATTATCTAACTGGCGAACGGGTCTTGTTAACGGTGGGTTGTAAAGCTCTACCCCTGTTTCAATCGTGGCACCAGCAGGCAACTTTATTTGCCCGGATACTACCTAAACTTACTTCCTTAGAAACGGCAATCGCGGCTGGTTTTACGAGCGATCGCTTAGTTGCTATTCGTCCGCCTATTACTGTCGAGATGGAAACGGCTCTGTGGCAACAGTGGCAAATATCTTTGGTCGTCACTAAAGCATCAGGAGTAGCTGGAGGAGAAGATATTAAACGTCAGGTAGCGGCTAACTTGGATATTCCCCTCGTTATCATTGCTCGTCCTCAGATTCTCTATCCCCAACAAACCTCAGACATTAATCGTCTATTAGACTTCTGTTGGAGATCGCTACTTTAGACCTTTCTGCTTATTAGCAGTAGTTCGTAGACAATACCACTGGGCATTATCTACACAACTACCGTCCAAACACTTCCCTAACTAGCTAAAAGCGTTCGGACTGTCTACTATTACGCTATATGAAGTAGTTTTTATGCAATTTTATCTATTTTCCCTAGGTTAATTAGCGTTTCCCCGCACCAACGGCAATCAAATGCTGGCGTACAAGATGCTCGAACTGATATAAATAAGCCACACAAGTCAAACGAATAAACATCATGGGATTAAATAAACTGGTAGCGCCCAACCACCATTTATCCAGTTCGGAAAGGTAATAGTTGGGTGAGAATAACATTAGCCCGAGCGCCGTACTGAGAATCATCATCATGATGATCGCCAGCCAGCCATAAAGTCCTTCCCACCAACTCATCAAACCCGGGAAAAATGATTTGCGTTTGGGAACCTCCGGAGTTTGCACATCGGGCACATAAAGGTCGAGAAACAGGTGTAGCAGGTTGTGAGCCATGGCGATCGCAATAATTGGCGACAGCAGAAGCAAAAAATAAAGTATTATATGGCTTCTGGCGGACAGCAAATCGAACGTATCGTAGTTGATGTGGGTCAAGATTTCTCTAAGCACCACTTTCATCCCTCTCACCAGGAGCAACAGTAAAATCGCGCTCATCCAAGCGTTAAAATTAGGAATCCAGGAGGGTAATTTTTTCATCGCTTTGTTTACTTTACCAGAGCAAATATTAGGGCGTGTCATCAATT
>JBCBIN010000515.1:0-2318 GCA_038524555.1 Cyanobacteria bacterium J06623_7
AGTATTGATGACTTTCGAGAAAGAGTAGATTTAGCTGTTAAACAAACGTCCTAACCTATACTTCGATTGCTATACTATAAAATAGCCCGAAAAAAACTCCCCCGGTTGGGGGAGCAAGCAAATTAGTTTACTATCCTTATACAGAGCGAAAAATTAATAGTTTTAGCCAGGTACTCAAAAAAGATTCACAAACCTTTTTTCTCTTAACTTTTGACCTTTCCCCAACCCTAGTAGACTAATTTGTTCCCGAGCAATTACCTAAACCAAAGCAGCAGCAGCGGCTTTAACCCCAGACTTAGGTTCAAAATCATGACCCAATTCCGTTAGAGTCGCTTCCAAACAAGAAACAGTCATTAGAACATCGCGATCGCTAATAAAGCCGAGATGACCGACACGGAAAATCTTGCCCTTAAGGTGATCTTGTCCCCCTGCTAAAGCAATATCATACTTTTGACGCATAGTGCTTCTAATTGCTTCGGCATCATCAGTCTTAATCGCCGTTACCGCAGTACTTGCTGCATCATCAGGGGCCAATAAATTCAAGCCCATTGCCTTCGCTGCGGCGCGAGTTGCCTGGGTTAAACGCAGATGACGGGCAAAGATATTTTCTAGACCTTCTCGCTGCATGATTTGCAGTGCGGTTTGCAGTCCAAACATCAGGTTAATCGGTGGCGTAAAGGGAGTGCTATTTTTGGCGTTAGCTTTCTTATATTTACCCAAATCCATGTAGAAACGCGGAAACTTGCTGGTTTCATATGCTTGCCAAGCCTTGTCGCTTACTGCTAGGAAGCCCATTCCCGGAGGAATCATGTAGCCCTTTTGCGAGCCAGATGCCACGACATCCAAGCTCCAGTCATCTATAGGCAGATTATACGCACCCAGGCTGGTAACTGCATCGACAATTATCAACGCCTCGCCATGGGCTTTAACATACTTGTTGATAGTTTCGAGATCGTTGAGTACCCCAGCCGAAGTTTCCGAATGAGTAATTACTACGGCCTTAATCTCTTTGTTGGTATCTGCTTCCAGCTTGGAACGAAATTCTTCCGGATCCAGAGGCGTTCCCCAATCAGACGAAATCCGTTCGGTCTGGATGCCAAACACCTCGCAAATCTGCGCCCAGCGATCGCCAAACTTACCGTTAACGCCGACCAAAACGCGATCGCCAGGACTAAGGAAATTAATCATTCCCGCTTCCATTGCCCCCGTACCCGAAACGTTGAGGGAAAGCACTTCGTTTTTAGTCTGATGCAGCCATTTCAAATTTTCGTTAATCTCGGCAATTACCTTGCTAAAATCACCGCTGCGATGCCCAATGGGGTGCTTACCTAAAGAAATCAAGACCTTCTCTGGGACTGGAGTAGGCCCAGGAATCATTAACATATGCTTATCTTCCATGAAGTATTCCTTATTTATTCAGCTAACCAGGTCGTTTATTTTAGCTTATGCCACAGAAGCATTTACATTTGCTAAAAAAATCAGTAGAAATTTACTAAACTTAGGACTATTTGTCACCCTCAAAGGCAATGTTTTCGTGGCAAAGTTAAGAGATAAAATCTGTTATCAAGAACGATTAAGCAGGGGATACAGACCTAACATTTCATGGGAAGATATAAAACTACTTTTCTAGAACGAAAAATCGAGGTTTTTTATCATGGCTCAACTTAGATTAGGCGATACAGTGCCTGATTTTACTCAAGACTCCAGCATGGGAGAAATTTCCTTCCATGAATGGGCTGGAGATAGCTGGGTAGTTCTCTTCTCACACCCCGCTGACTATACCCCTGTTTGCACTACTGAATTAGGGGAAGTAGCCAAACTCAGATCCGAATTTGACAAGCGCAACGTTAAAACCATTGCTCTCAGTGTGGATGATGCCGATTCCCACAACGGCTGGATTTGCGACATCGACGAAACTCAAGCAACCAAGGTAGACTATCCCATTTTGGCGGATGCGGATAAAAAGGTTTCTGACCTTTACGATATGATTCACCCCAACGCCGATGCCAAGGTGACAGTGCGTTCTGTGTTTATCATCGACCCCAACAAAAAGCTACGCCTAACCCTAACCTATCCTCCCAGCACGGGTCGTAACTTCCCCGAAATTCTGCGCGTCATCGATTCTTTGCAGTTAACCGATAACTATTCTGTAGCGACTCCTGTTAACTGGAAAGATGGCGAAGATGTGGTAGTTTCGCCCAAGATTCCTACTGAAGAAGCAAAACAAAAATTCCCTAAAGGTGTCGAAGAAATTAAGCCCTATCTACGCATGACTCCTCAACCAAATAAGTAAATTTATTATGGTTATTTAGTAAGGG
>JBCBIN010000516.1:0-2254 GCA_038524555.1 Cyanobacteria bacterium J06623_7
TAATTTAATAAAATGTAAACTCTCAGTCGCTTCATTTTTAAATTAAAAGCAATCAATTTTACAGGCGTGATGTGTAGCGTCCTAACAGAAAATGAAATTACCTATAGTAGCTGTTATCGGTAGACCCAACGTGGGGAAATCTACCTTTGTCAATCGTTTGGCTGGGGATCAACAGGCAATCGTCCATGATGAACCGGGAATTACTCGCGATCGCACTTATCGCCCTTCTTTTTGGCGCGATCGCGATTTTCAGATTGTCGATACGGGAGGACTGGTTTTTGACGATGATACGGAATTTCTGCCCATGATTCGTCAGCAGGCAATGGCGGCTTTGGTTGAAGCTTCGGTAGCTATTTTTGTAGTCGATGGTCAGTTTGGTTTAACTGAAGGCGATCGCGAAATCGCTGTATGGCTGCGTCGTCAGTCTGTCCCGGTACTGTTGGCGGTCAATAAATGCGAATCTGTCGAACAGGGTATGGCACAGGCAGCGGAATTTTGGGAACTGGGCTTGGGGGAACCTTACCCAATTTCGGCGATTCACGGTAGCGGTACTGGAGAATTATTAGACCAGGTAATTACTCACTTGCCTTCTGTTGATGAACTAGAAGAAGATAACGAGATTAAGGTAGCAATTATTGGTCGTCCTAACGTCGGCAAATCTAGCTTACTCAATGCTCTCACGGGAGAACAGCGATCAATTGTCAGTCCTGTTTCGGGGACGACTCGTGATGCGATCGATATGGTGGTAGAAAGAAACGAACAAACCTATCGTCTGATCGACACCGCTGGGATTAGGCGCAAGAAAAATGTTAACTATGGAGCGGAGTTTTTTAGCATCAACCGAGCTTTTAAAGCTATTCGCCGGGCTGACGTGGTGCTGTTTGTCATTGATGTCCTTGATGGCGTTACCGAACAGGATTTGAAACTAGCCGGACGCATTATTGATGAAGGACGAGCGGTTGTTCTCATTATCAATAAATGGGATGCGGTAGAAAAAGATACGGGCACGATTAATCAATATCGCAAAGAAATTCTTTCTCGTCTCTACTTCATGGAGTGGGCACAGATGATTTTTGTGAGTGCCATGACGGGACAGCGAGTTAATAAGATCTTAGATTTAGTTGATGCTGCTGCCGAATCCCACCGCCGACGGGTAACAACTTCGGTGATTAACGAGGTACTAGAAGAAGCAGTAAGCTGGCATTCTCCTCCAACCAACCGTCAGGGAAAGCAGGGCAGAATTTACTACGGTACACAGGTAAGTTCCCAGCCACCAACTGTTACGCTGTTTGTTAACGAACCAAAACGTTTTAATGATAACTACCGCCGTTATATTGATCGCCAGTTTCGCGATCAGCTAGGGTTCACCGGAACTCCCGTCAAGTTAATTTGGCGTGGGAAGAAAATGCGAGAGCTCGAACGTGGGGCAAATAAAGCCACTAAGGTTAAATAGATTTTTGGTATGGGTGATCGCTTTAATCAGTTAATTTATTTTTTTGCTGGTAAAAGTAATCGCCAACAAGGCAAGAATTTATTTCACTTAAAATCCCGCTAATATCTTACTGAAGCAAAGAGCTTATTCTCGTTCCCTGCACCATAAAGCCAATCCTCCACCTTTTCCTCTAGCGGCGATTAAATTATCTTCAATCAGAAAATATTTAAAAAATGCTTGATGTTTGAGCTCTTTTTGGGAAAATTCAGCCTCTCTTTGTTGACCATTTCTAATATATCCCTGATAGAGATTAAACCCACCGAGAGAAAATTTTAGTTCGGTAAAATCAAAAGCTAATATTTGCGATCGCGGCACAAATTTAATTGGCCCCATGAGAGATATTTGTAACCCCAATAGCCTGACAGAGTTAGTTACCCGACCGTAATTAGAACTAGAATCTTCTGATGTGTATTGAATTTGAATCTGGATAAATTGCGGAATATATTTTCCCGCACCGAGAACCACTCCCGCCTTTTGTCTGGTTTTCTGTGTTCCAGTGATAAATCGTAGGTTCCAATTGCCAACTAAATTCTTGAGGGGATGAGCTTTTGCTTGCTTTTTTTGTTGTTTTTCTTCGTCGAGTAAGCTAGCGACTACTTCTTTTGAGTCAGGTGGCTTGATGTCATTATCTGCGATCGCCGTTCGTTCTAGAATCGAAATTTCATTTTGCATAAACTGTTTATAGATAAATGTACTTATGTTGCTATTGTCTAAATATTTTTAATTTTTTTGTTGCTAGTGCTTAAGAAAATTTGGTTGAAT
>JBCBIN010000517.1:0-2231 GCA_038524555.1 Cyanobacteria bacterium J06623_7
CTACCTAGCGCTAGGTAGCGCTCCATAGGGAATGCCAGCAATGCGATCAAATTCTAGCTGCTGTACGATATCGCCATAGGCATCGAGTACCTGATTAAAAATGTGAGGGTTAGAAATAATTTTCCGCAGGTCAATATAGTAAGAAAAAGTTGCCCCAGAAGCCTGAACATATTCGCCAAACAGCAAACAGCCAATATCATACAGTTCGAGAATTAAGGACTGATAGGGATGAGCCGCAAGCAAACAAACATCTGCCGTCCAAATATCACAGCTAGCCGCTCGTGCGGTTTTTGCCTGGCGATAGAGATTTAGTTTGTGATTGAGATTAGCAACTTCAGTTCCAAGATTGTCGTTAGCTAAAAAATCTTGAGGAATAGGAATCAATAATCCCTGTCCCATGCTGTCCAAGCCGGTATTAATTAGAGATTCGAGGTTATTTTTTTTGCTCCAGAGACTTCGTAGTAGGATAGTTCTTTCTGGAGCGATCGCCCGAATTTTACTCAGAACATCTACGTTAGTAGTCCCTACTTCTAAATATAGCTGTTGCGGAGTCCCCCAAGTTTGTGCCTCTTTAACTACTTGAAGGTAATATGCCGACTCTAAATTAGGATATCTTTGCAGAGTTTCGGCTTTGGGGTTAGAAGTATGGGCGAGAATAAATACTGCCCGGTCAGAATAGACCAGAAAGGGGGCGGCGTGGTCTTGTCCGGCATAGGGAGTAAGGGTAACTGCATCGACTCCCCACTGGGTAAAAATAGCACGAGCGAAGACAGTACTGGTATTGAGATCACTGTGCTTGGCATCTAAAATTACGGGGATAGTCTCGGGAATAGCGGTCAAGATTTTCCCTAGTAGCTGTAAACCAGGAATTCCTAAAGCCTCATAAAAACCGAGAGTTGGCTTATAAGCACAGACGCGATCGCTAGTTGTGGCAATTACCCATAATAACCAGGCTTCGAGACTTTCGATAAGTGCACCATCTGATTCAGGATTTTCCCGAAGATAGGTGCGGGACATCATTTCGGGGTTAGGATCGAGTCCCACAATTAACAGGCTATTATTAGTCGAGATCGCCCGTTCGAGCTTTACCGTAAAATTCATAGTCAATCAGATCGTCAGTCAAAAGATAATCTCCTGCTGTTAGCTTAAACTGATTACTGATTACTGATTACTCACCGTGCCCGAATAAACCAAACCACGTTTAGCGTCTACGGTTAGAATTGCGCCCTCACGAATTACCTCAGTGGCGTTTTTGAAGCCGACAATCACGGGAATGCCCAAACGCAGACCAATCACCGCTGCATGACTGGTAATGTTATCTTCTTCTGTAATAATCCCCGATGCTTGACGAATGATATCGACAAACTGAGCATTGGTTGAAGATGTTACCAGAATTTCGCCGGGATTAAAATCATTAATTTCTCTAGCATTTTGGGCAACCCTAGCTCTACCGCTAATGGCTCCCTGTCCGATACCCGAACCTTCTCCCAAAACCGCTTTGACTAGCTCAACTTTAATTAAGTCTGTCGAACCCGCTACACCTTGAAGAGTACCTGCGGTCATTACTACTAGATTTCCTGCTGCCAGCCAGTTTTTCTCCTGTGCTACGTTGATTGCTGCCTGGAAAGTCTGAGTTGCCGAAGATAAATCTAGCACCAATAAAGGTTTAACTCCCCAAACTAACTGTAAACGACGGGAAACATATACATGGGGCGTAATTGCCAAAATTGGCGTTTTTGGTCGAAATTTCGAGACGTTACGGGCTGTTGCACCGGTTTTGGTTAGGGTCATAATTGCCGCTGCATCCAGTTGCGAGGCGATTTCGCCCACTGCTGCTGAGATGGCATGAGCGATCGACCGCTTGGTACGCTTGAGCTGGTTGGGATTTTGTTCTTGTTCGATCCGACAGGCAATAGTTGCCATAGTTTCTACTGCTTCAACCGGATAGTTACCCACGGCAGTTTCATTGGACAGCATTACCGCATCCGTACCATCAAGAATCGCGTTAGCCACATCCGAAACCTCAGCACGGGTTGGTCGAGGACTGTTTACCATGCTGTCTAGCATTTGCGTGGCAGTAATAATGGGGATTCCCAAACGGTTGGCAGTGGCAATCAGACGCTTTTGTAAAATTGGCACGTCTTCCGCCGGTAGCTCTACCCCCAAATCTCCCCTGGCGACCATAACTCCATCGCACAAGGACAGAATTGCATCCATCTGTTCGATCGCCT
>JBCBIN010000518.1:0-2230 GCA_038524555.1 Cyanobacteria bacterium J06623_7
TTTCTACTCCAGGGGAACAGGATGAGTCTAGGTTTAAATTTGATACCACCCTTAAAGGGAACTCGAATCAGGGTCATGAATATGGAGTCGAATTAAGCACCAGTCAAAAGTCAGAACTCTTAGAGTTTTTAAAAACCCTCTAGTTAAGGCTAATCAAGGTCGATTTGTCTGTCTGGTAGTTGTTCTCTGCTAGCGTCTAAAAAATAGGCTAAAGTAAACTCAATTATCGAGCATAATCAAAATTAAGATGCCTTTGCTAGAACGATTTTTTCAACATTATAAAGAGCGTCGCTTTGCTATCGCCCTGGCTTTATTAGGGACGGTAACGCCAGTAGCAGGGCTACACAAACTGTACTTAGGTCAGCCTATCTGGGGGTTGGTGTATATTTTGCTTTGGTCTACGCCGATCGCCCGGATTGCTTCTGCTATTGATGCGGTGTGGTACGTGGTGCAGGATCGAGAACAGTTCGAGCGCCAGTTTAATGGCTCTAGTCAACATGGCCTTAATTTAAATAATTCTCCTCAGGTAACAGCGATCGCCGAAGCGATGCGTGAGTTGGATCGACTGCGGGAAGATGGTTTAGTTACAGAGTATGAGTTCGAGCAAAAACGCCGTCAGCTATTAGAGCAAATCGCTTAAACAGTCAACAGTCAACAATCAACAAGTTAACAGTCCTAAAGGACAAAGGCTTTAGCCCCATGTAGCTTCGTGACCGAAGGGAATACTTTAGTGCAAATAACCAGTAATCAAATATATTGCCCCGATGTTTAAACTGCCTCAGATAGGGATTAGAAAAAAAATAGCCAATGACCCCTACTATCGATTTCAGTCTTTAAACGAGATTGCGATCGCCGCAGAGTTAGGAATTAAAATTGACGCTAATTTGGCTACCGTAGATGATTGGCTGAGATTGCCGGGCTTTTCTATTCGTCAGGCGCGATCGCTAGTGGAACTGGTAGCCATGGGTGTTCAGCTAGTTTGTTTAGAAGATGTGGCGGCAGCGATCGGTGTTTCTGTCCAGCGTTTACAGCCCTATGAAGAAGTTTTGGCTTTTGCTTACTACGATTGCTCTAGTCCTCTAAGTCCAGTCAAAATTAACGTTAATACCGCCACTGTTACCGAAATTGCTGCTATTCCCGAACTGAGCGAAGATTTAGCCCGGGCAATGGTAATTAACCGTCAGGAACAAGGCAGGTTTAGTAGTTTAATTAATTTATCTTCTCGTTTGCATCTCGATAGCCATCTGACTTCTCAGGTAATGCATTATCTCAAATTTTAAAATTTAAGGTCAAAATTTTTGAACCGTTACCGATGCCAAACAATATGGAACAGGTGCTGCCGCCAGAACCAATGCGTAGCGTGCATACCAACAATTTTCCGGAGATTTTACGCCAGCTAAATATATCACTGATAATTTCTACCTATCAAGCGGGAAAAGCGATCATCTTACGGGCGGATGGAGAGCATATCAACACTCACTTTCGGATGTTTTCTAAGCCCATGGGCATTGCCGCGAACCGCCATAAAATTGCCTTGGGTTGCAGCAGTCAAATTTGGGAGTTGCATAACGTTCCCGCAGTCGCTAGTAAGATCGAACCGGTGGGCAAACACGATGCATGCTACTTGCCTCGCCAGTCACACATTACGGGAGATATTGATATTCACGAAATGGCATGGGGGGGCGAAAATGATACCGAACTCTGGTTTGTTAATACTCGTTTCTCCTGTCTTTGCACTTTAGATTCTAGCTATAGCTTTGTTCCCCGCTGGCGACCCCAGTTTGTCACGGCGTTAACTCCAGAAGATCGCTGTCATCTTAACGGTTTGGCGATGGTTGATCGCCAGCCCCGATACGTCACGGCTTTAGGAGAAACGGATAAAGTTGGCGGTTGGCGGGAAAATAAAGCCAACGGAGGAATTTTAATTGATGTTGCCCGTAATGAAATTATTAGTCGGGGTATTTCCATGCCCCATTCTCCCTGTTGGTATGGCGATCGCCTCTGGGTATTAGAGTCGGGTCAGGGCAGTATTGCTCTTTGCGATCGTGAGACGGGTAAGCTACAAACCATAACTAATTTACCTGGATTTACGCGCGGGATTGATTTTTGTGGTTCGTTGGCGTTTATCGGACTATCTCAGGTGAGAGAAACGGCGGTATTTAGCGGTCTACCACTAACAGAACGGCTTGACGAGCGCATCTGTGGAGTCTGGGTGGTTAACCTGGAAACA
>JBCBIN010000519.1:0-2213 GCA_038524555.1 Cyanobacteria bacterium J06623_7
TGTTGAATGGCTGTGTTACCGAAGATCGGAGCTGGAGTTCACTACTTGACGACAGTAAGTTCGGCACAGGCAATAATATCTCTAGTAATGCCAATTTCTGTATGGCGATGGATTTCTAATTCGCAGCTATCGTTAGCGACAAACAAAAACTTTTCGGTAGGAAAAATAACTCGTTCGCAGTGACGATTATCGGGTCCCCCTAACTTAACCACGACAACTTCGGGAAAATTATTGACGTAGCAGTAGGTTTTTTGCTGTTGATTCTTTGACTGGGGAGGGAAAAATATTTGAGTCATAATTCTATTCTCCTGCCGACCATGGTTTAAGAAAGTCGGGATACAGGGTAAGTCCTCCGTCGATAAATAAAGTTTGTCCGGTTATGTAAGCTGCGTCGTCCGAGGCTAAAAATCCTGTGGCTGCCGCCATCTCTGCCGAGGTGCCCACTCTACCCATGGGAATGTGGCTCTCTACCTCACGGCGTTTTTGTGGGTCTTCTGTCCAGCTACTGTTGATGGGTGTAACCGTTGCTCCCGGGGCGATCGCATTGACGCGAATTCCGTGAGGGGCGTACTCTAGGGCAAGGGTCTTGGTCATGTTTTCCATTGCTCCTTTACTCATAGCATAGCTTACATAGGTTGGTCGGGGTATGATTTCATGGACGCTCGAAACATTAATGATTATTCCGGGAGTTTCTCTGGCGAGAAAGTGCTTTAATACCTCTCGGGCACAGAAATAGGCTCCCCGCAAATTCACGTCGATTACTCGATTGAAATCATCAGCGCTCAGTTCATGAGAAGGAGCAGAGTTTTGAATGCCGGCGTTGTTAATTAAAATATCGATACTGCCAAGATTCTCGATTGTCTCACCACACATGCGAACTATATCAGACTCTTGAGATATATCAGCTTCAACCGCTACCGCTTTGCCACTGCATATTCCATCCTGGCGACAACGTTCGCTAATTAAATCTTTAGTCTCGTCCAGCTTGCTAACATCATGACGATAATTCAAGGCTACGTTAGCTCCCTCAGCCATAAAATATACGGCGATCGCCTGACCAATACCCGATGTTGCTCCCGTGACTAATACGTTTTTCCCCTTCAGACCTTTCATGTTTAGCTTGCCTATATCGCTTTGACCGATATATATGTATGTACCAATTGCTCTGAGGTACCGACATCCCCCTAAAGCTATAAATCTCTTATCCCACGCCTATTTAGCGCCCGACCCCAAACAAGGAATCAACAATATCTTTTTCCTGACTTAGGAACAATTCCTTGTAGAGATTATCTTTGACCATCGTTTGTCGGTGCATCTGAATCAACAGTTCTTGGGCTTCAGACAGAGAAAGATGGCTAACGCGATCGCTAAATACTCGGTGACTTAACTCTTGCTCGATGCTTAAATTTTGGTCTCGCTGACTCATAATTTTGCCTCTGATCTCATTTGCTTAACTCTATTGTAAACAAATTATAAGAAATCTTGACTCTATCTGTTGTAGTGATTACCACAGAAAATTTGTGGAAGACACTACTCTTAAGTTGTAGTTCCTATGATTTAGCTGAACTTAGGTAGGACAGTTAGGACAGTTAGGACAGTTAGAGCAGTTAGAGCAGTTAGAGCAGTTAAAAAGCTTAGTTTACCGTTAATTATTTTAAATTCATGCAAGGCTTCAATGCCTATTATTCTGTTAACCATCAAATTTTGTCCGAGCTATTGATACTCAGATCCAGAAAAAATAGCACCTTTGCCCAAATACAGACAAAGATGCCGCAAAATAAACCTATTTGCCTTTAGACCCTTCTAATCTACACAAGGTAACGTAATTAAAAAGTGTTTAACCAATAACCGGCATAGGTCTTTCTTTCGTTGACTCTACCTGGGCGGGGTTTGGCTTTATCTACTTTGATATCTCTCCCCATCCATTCGGCACCGTCTAAAATTTCAATGGCCTTTTGCTCGTTGGCTTCGGATTTCATTTCCACGAAGAAACCCTCGTGCTTCATCCGTTTCCCTGTCTTTAGGAATATAAACTATCTGTATGAAGCCATATTCATTAGATACTTCACTTAAATCTTCTTGTTGGATTTCGTAAGCTAAGATCCGTACCACAAATAGACATAATTTTTATTGTCTCCCCAATTGTTGTTGTGGTTAGAGTGACAAGATTACTAGAAAAGAAAATGCTCAATCCTTGATCAAAAAACTCAGTT
>JBCBIN010000520.1:0-2194 GCA_038524555.1 Cyanobacteria bacterium J06623_7
ATTAGGCAGTTTGCCCACATAACTATTTAAACCCCTATATTGCGAGAGTAATTTAGGTTCCTGTAAGTATGTCTGGGCAATGTAGTGGGAGCGCTCCGGTTCTCCAGACAAGACTGCCATTTGCGGCGGTTCTACACCTAAATCTGAATGACCAAAACCAATATGATATTTCATTGATGAATAACTATAATCCAAGGCGATTAAATTGATAGGTGAGATTGTCTAATTCACGAACGGCAACACCAGACGCGCACAATCATCTAGATCCATGCCCCGATCGTGTAATCGATCGCTCCATAATAATTGACTGATATTGAACGATGGTAACTCTTGAAAAATTCTCCACAATTGTTTCTAGCTGTAAACAAAGTACTATTGGCAAACATTTACCCAGTGCGCTTTATGTTCACAGTGATGCCTTAGCCAAGCTCGACCCGGTGTTAAAAGATTATGAAAGTCGTGCCAGAAGCTCGATTGCTAATCTCGAACGGGCTACTATTATTAAGTTTAGTACTGATAAACCTAAGATTTCTTACCTCTACTATCCAGATTTTGATCGCGATCCTCACCCACAACTGCATCAGAGTATTGTGGTTGATTTAGCAACCGAACAAGTCTCAGTCAGACAATACCATAATTCTCATAATCCACCAATTTTGCACCGCAAAGAAACTTTTGTGACTTGGGATTACCATCTTTATGAAATTTTTGCCGAGCTGACCAGAGAAGAAGTCGCCTTAGGTTTGCTAGACAATGGGCGACACATTGGCACTTTGCAAGAGTGGACTCGCCTCCTATTACAGCAGGGAATCAAAATAGTCGGTCATCACGTTGCCTGTCCCATTGATTCTGCGATCGCCAAAAAGAAAACAATTTTGATCGAGCGCCATAAAGCAGCTTTAAGGCGAACAGATTTATCTCGTCCAGTCAAAATTGCCTTAGAGGCAGATTTATTTAGAGCAGAAACCACATTTTTTGATTACGGTTGTGGTTGCGGTGAAGACGTCAAACAGATTGAAAGTCATGGCTATACAGCATCTGGCTGGGATCCCTACTATCAACCCGATAGTGAAATTGAACCGGCCGATATTGTGAATTTAGGCTATATCATTAACGTAATTGAGGATATTGCCGAACGTCGCCAGGCTCTGATCGAGGCTTGGTCTTTGAGCCGTCGAGTGCTAATTGTCTCAGCTCAGGTACTGGTAGACGATCGCCGTCGGGGACTGGTAGCCTATGGCGACGGCATAGTAACTCAGCGTAATACGTTTCAAAAATATTTTGAGCAGGAAGAATTAAAGCTCTATATCGATCAGGTTTTAGAAGTCGAGTCGATTCCCGCCGGCTTAGGTATTTATTTTGTTTTTCGTCATGAAGCCGAAGCCGAATTGTTCCGTGCCTCTCGTCTTTGCTCTGCCCTCAGCACCCCCAGAATTCAAGCAAAAGTAAGAAACTTTGAGGATTATCGAGAGCTATTAAATCCCTTGATGGATTTTTATACTAAACGTGGGAGACTCCCTGCTAAGGGGGAATTAGCCTCAGAAGCGGCCATCAAAGAGGAATTTCGCAGTTTCCAGCGGGCATTCAAACTGATTCTTCAGGCAACAGACCGAGCCGAATGGGACGAAATCGCCGAAAAACGCCGTCAGGACCTGTTGATTTATCTGGCTCTGGGCAAGTTTAGCGGTCGTCCGACGATTAGAAAACTATCTCCCGAGATCAAGGCTGATGTTAAGGCTCTATTTGGCAGCTATAAACAAGCTTGTACGATTGCAGACCTGTTGCTGATTAACGTTGGGGACATGAGTAAAATTGCTAATCTCTGTAAAGCTAGTGATGTGGGCAAACAGCTTCAAGGAGCGATCGCCGTTCACATTAGCGCCTTAGAAAAATTGCCCCCCTTATTGAGGCTATATGAAGGCTGCGCCAGCCGCAATTTCTACCGTCTAGAAAACGCTAATATAGTTAAGCTCTACTACAATAAGCCTAAAATTACTTATTTAGTCTATCCCGAGTTTGATACCCAAGCTCATCCAGCGTTACAGGCAACCATGGAAGTCGACTTACATAACTTATCCGTCACCTACCACGATATTTCCGACGAAACTAATCCTTTAATTCTGCATCAGAAAGACACCTTGGTAGCACCTGACTATCCTAGCTATAAAAAGTTTGTACGCCTGACTAAAAAAGA
>JBCBIN010000521.1:0-2177 GCA_038524555.1 Cyanobacteria bacterium J06623_7
GTAGTTTAAGTCACAAAAGATACACAGAAAGCTTCGGAGAATCCTACATCCATCCCCATGACAGTTGGGACAAGCAATAGCTAACAGCAACTATCGATCGCATTCTGGATATTAACGTTGCTTTTCGTGTACGAAATTAATATAGCTTTATTTTGAATTTAATTGCAATTAATTATCAATAACTGTATGATTTTTTTAGTATCACTTAAGAATTAAGCCATGAATAACAAATATGTATCAGAGCTAACAAATACAGCTAAAGCCATGATGGCTGAGGGTAAGGGTATTTTGGCAATGGATGAAAGCAATGGCACCTGTAATAAGCGTTTTGAGAATTTAGGGATTGCTACGACAGAAGAGAATCGTCGAGCTTATCGAGAATTAATCTTAACTGCTCCTGGCTTGAGCGACTATATTAGCGGGGCAATTCTGTATGATGAAACCATTCGCCAATCAACTAGCGATGGAGTATCTTTTGTCAAAGCCATGCAAGATGCAGGAATGATTCCCGGCATCAAGGTAGACACTGGTGCCAAAGACTATGCGGGGCATCCAGATGAGAAAGTTACTGAAGGCTTAGATGGTTTGCGCGATCGCATTGCTGAATATTATGAAATGGGTGCACGGTTTGCTAAGTGGCGAGCGGTGATTACCATTGGTGATGGTATTCCTAGCGATGGCTGTATTGAAGCGAATGCTCATGGTCTAGCGCGTTATGCAGCCTTGTGTCAAGAAGGAGGTTTGGTACCAATTGTCGAACCCGAAGTTTTGATTAATGGCAATCACAGTATTGAACGCTGTTATGCAGTTACGGAAAAAACTCTCCACGAAGTCTTCCGCCAGCTATACGTGCAGGGAGTTGCTTACGACCAGATGATTCTCAAACCAAGCATGGTTATCTCTGGCGATGGTAATGCCAACCAAGGGAATGTCGAACAGGTTGCTACCGAAACTATTCGTTGTTTGCTCAACACTGTTCCCCCCGCCGTACCGGGAATTGCTTTCTTGTCTGGTGGTCAAAGTAAAGAGAGGTCTTCCGCCCATCTTAACTACATGAACGCTAATTTAAGATCCAAATTCCCTTGGCGCGTAACCTTCTCCTACGCTCGGGCAATTCAACAACCAGCCTTAGACCATTGGAGTGGTAAAGCAGAAAACGTCGCCGAAGCGCAAAAAATCCTCGTGCAGCGAGCAAAGCTAAATAGTGCGGCTAGCGAAGGTAAATACAGTCAAGAAATGGAAAAACAGCCTGCATTAGTTTAAATTTGGTGATTTAATCCCCAAGACAAACCATTTTCCCTAAAATATTCTCCTTAGATTATAAGCGGTAACGAACAATAAAACTGTTGGTTGCTGCTTTTCCTTGTCAGTCAACAGTCAACAGTCAACAGTTAAATATTTTATTCAAGGCAATGGATTAAATATTTATCCTATGTACAATCAATCGGTAACATCATGCTTAATAGTTTATCTGTGGCGAATATTACGCTGATTTTAGGCGCTTTTGTCTGTCCTTTGTTGGCGAGCGCTCTATTTATCTATTTTTTGAGGTTGATGATTCTTGAGATTAAAGATAAAGTCGTCAAGCACCAGCAGTGGCGAGCTACACCATGTCCCAACTGCATTTATTTTAATGATTGTCGAGAATTACAATGTGCGGTTCACCCGGTCGAAGTTTTGACCAGAGATGCGGTTAACTGCCGGGATTTTCAGCCGATTGTCGGGATCAGAATACACGACTACAAAATTAGAAAGCACTAAATTCATACTAAATAACGTTTACATACAACACTTAAAACTTGTGTGAAGGCAGAAAGGTTTGAGATTAACTTAAGTTCCTTGTTTAAAGCA
This sequence comes from Cyanobacteria bacterium J06623_7, assembly GCA_038524555.1. Classification (GTDB taxonomy): domain Bacteria; phylum Cyanobacteriota; class Cyanobacteriia; order Cyanobacteriales; family Xenococcaceae; genus Waterburya. The sequence continues at coordinate 1,852 of JBCBIN010000521.1, forward strand.
TACTTTGGTAATCGGATTTAGGATAAAACGCCTGATGTGGATTAGTTTCGTTCAAGTTTGCTGGTCTTTAGCGCAGCGCATACGCGCGACCGAAGGAAGTCCTTTAGGGCAGATCGTCGAAGACGACTGGTACTGGTAAGGCTTTGCCTTACGCGCTCTCAGCTCTGACACGACGGAGGACCTTCTTGAAACAGTTACTTCAACGGAAGACACCTCCGCAACGTGCTGTTTCGCTAATCCTTTAGGGCCGCTCTCAGAAAAACTTTAAAATTTGAGTTTCTTAGATAGACAAGCCAGAAAATTTTATCTTTGGAGAACGTATTTAA
>JBCBIN010000522.1:0-2109 GCA_038524555.1 Cyanobacteria bacterium J06623_7
AATCTCCTTTAATTCTAAATTTTGGTAAAAAATATTATGTAGATTAAATAATAGCTCAATCCCCAACTACCTGAAGATTGAGCTGTACTATTAGCTAATTAAATAGTAAATAGAGATGTGGGAACGAGTCTAGCGGCTCAAGGTTCTCCAGTCCACATCTATTCCTTCTAGAATTAGAGAAGAATTATAAAGTTGCAGAATAATCAAGAGGAATACTAGGAATAGAGCCTTTGAACTCTGAATACGGTAAGGTTGCCCCTGGTTGGGGAACTACTGTCCTGATGGGAGTATTTATGGCTCTATTTCTAGTATTCCTCTTGATTATTCTGCAACTTTATAATTCTTCCTTAATCCTCGAAGGAATCGATGTGGATTGGAGAACGCTAAGTCGTTAAATCCAGCACCACATTCTTGATTAACTATTGAATTAGCTAACAGTGCAGCTCAGTCTTCAAATATATGAGGATTGAGCTATTATTTAACTGATTAAACTTACGAGAAACTTTTACAGGAAAATTAAGTTATGAACATTTTTGGCATTGGTCTACCAGAAATGGCTCTGATTACCATCGTTGCTTTACTAGTATTTGGTCCAAAAAAACTCCCCGAGATTGGTCGCAGCGTTGCCAAGACTCTCCGTAGTTTTCAGGATGCCTCGAAAGAGTTTGAGAATGAATTTAAAAAGGAAGCAGCAAACATTGAAAAGTCGATCAGTATGAATGCCAAGCTAGAAGCTGCTAGTGAATCGCCACAGGCTGAAGTAAAGGAATCTGCTACTACTGAGTCCGAAAGCGCGGGTTAAACCTCAAATAAGCAATCTTAAATCCTTTTGTTCGGATGGCGTTGGTAAATGCGTAATGCTATTGAACACTCTTTATCTGTAGAGATAAAGACTATAAATTTAAGAAGCTGAGGACTGAAGGCTGAGAGCTACCAAAAGTAATCTTCCATGAAACATTACCTAATGACCAATGCCGTTTAGATAGATTTAGCTTCAGAGATTTTAGTACCCTCTCCATCGAACGCAACTAGATCCTTCTAGAGGCTCGGTTGATGGATCTGCTTTCAACTCCCCATAAATATGTGTTGCGAAGATCTGCCTGTGTCAGATCGGCATTTTGTAGGTTTGCTTCCCGTAAAGCACTATCTGGAAGATAGGCGCCTTCTAAGTTTGCTTTTCGCAAGTCAGCTTTTAGTAAATCGGCATTTTGCAGTCTTGCATTTCCTAAGTATGTACTCTGGAAATTTGCCGAAATTAAATCCGTGTTTTGAAGATTGACACTGGTTAAATTAGCATTTTGAAAATTAGCCCCAGATAAATGAGCATCGCTAAAATCGGCAACTACTAAATAAACATCGCTAAAATTAGCCCCAGACAGATTAGCCTCTTGGAAGCTGGCTCTTGTCACACTAGCTGACTCAAAATTGGCACGACCTAAATTAGCATTACTTAAATTGGCATCATTCAATCTGGCATCTTGAAAATTAGCAAATCCTAAATCAGCCTCTTGAAAGTTGGCTTCAAGTAAGGATGTATCAGAAAGATCTATGCGAAACAAATTTGCTTTAGGTACGTTCAAACCATTTAAACTCTGTTTGTACCATGCTTTCCAAAACCAAGGAAACCTTCTGTGATGGGAATTAAGAAATTTGATCGCCTTTCTTCGTCCGCCATCTCCCGATTGACCGTGAGCGGTATTAATCGTTTGCCATGCTTGATAAACTTCTAGATTATGGCGTTATCTTTCTCCAGCAATGAAGGTAGCAACCCCGAAAATAATAGCTAGGTAGGTAAATGTCGCTAAAACTAAATTAAGCTTGCTAACTATATTAGTTTGTTGATTCATATCGATCTAAGTTTCCCTAATCTAGGTTAGTTTGGCGATCGCTAACTACAATTTTTAACTATTATTTTTTAATCGGACGGCTATTAGAACTATTACCTTTAGCTGGGTTGTTGCCGTTGTACTGCTGGGCGACCAATCCTTTTAATAAATAAAGTAAATGCCCTTCTAATTGAGGCGAAAGTTTGAGGGGCAAATCCTCAGCTTGAAGATGAACATCTCGTTGCGGAAAGGGAATACTAATTTCCTGTTCCTGGAAAAGTTC
>JBCBIN010000523.1:0-2107 GCA_038524555.1 Cyanobacteria bacterium J06623_7
GTTCTAGATATATTCTTGTAAAGCCTAGACCTCTAAAGGTTCTGACTGTAGGGATCTAATTGCCGCTACCGTTGCTTTGGCACCAGAAATAGTAGTAATAATCGGCAGTTTATAGTCTAACGCCATTCTTCTAATGAGCTGGGCATCGGTTTGAGATTCTTCTCCCGTCGGCGTGTTAATGATTAACTGAATCTGATTATTTTTAATCGAGTCAATCACGTGGGGACGACCTTCATGGAGCTTAAGCACTAGCTTTACACCCTCAATACCATCCTCCTGGAGGGACTTCTGAGTACCGGAGGTGGCGACAATATTAAAGCCCAGATCGATAAAATCTCTTACTACGGGCACGATCGCTTTTTTATCTCGTTCATTCATCGATACGAACACTGTTCCCGCCAGGGCAAGGTCTACCCCCGCACCAATTTCTGCTTTAGCAAAGGCTTTCCCAAAGTCACTATCAATGCCCATGACTTCCCCTGTCGAGCGCATTTCGGGGCCGAGCAGGGTATCGGTGCTGGGAAACTTATTGAAGGGCAAGACTGCTTCTTTGACGGCGATATGTTTGGGGATTGTTTCGCTAACTACTCCCAGGGACTCTAAGCTTTTGCCAGACATAACTAAAGATGCCACCTTAGCCAGGGGAACACCCGTTGCCTTAGAAACATAGGGGACGGTACGAGAGGCACGAGGATTAGCTTCGATAATGTAGACTTGTTCTCCCTGCACCGCATATTGAATGTTCATCAGCCCCACTACTTCTAAAGCCTGAGCTAATTTTTCCGTCCAGTCGCGGATCGTCGCCAGAGCGGAAGCGGGTAGAGAGTTAGAGGGAATAGAGCAAGCTGAGTCTCCCGAATGAATCCCCGCCTGTTCGATATGCTCCATAATACTGCCAATTACAACCTTGCCATTGCGATCGCATAGAGCATCCACATCTACTTCCGTGGCATTTTCTAAGAATTTATCGATCAAAATCGGGCGATCTGGTTCGAGCTGGACGGCATAGGTCATATAGTGCTGAAGATCCGTATCGGAATAGACAATCTGCATCGCTCTACCACCCAATACGTAAGAGGGACGCACCACTACCGGATAAGAAATACGGTTGGCTATCTTCAGAGATTCTTCATAACTGCGGGCAATACCATTGGGAGGCTGTTTGATTGCTAGCTCTCGTAGTATTTGCTCGAATCTTTCCCGATCCTCCGCAGCATCGATGGAATCTGGTGAGGTGCCCCAAATTTCGGTAGCTACTTGATGAGACTGCTGAAATTCTGGTGTTTGTAAATACTTCTGTAGGGGAACGGCTAACTTTAGAGGTGTTTGTCCGCCAAACTGAACAATGATGCCTGTAGGGTTTTCTGCCTCGATGATGTTGAGTACGTCTTCGCGGGTCAGGGGTTCAAAGTAAAGGCGATCGCTCGTATCGTAGTCGGTAGATACTGTTTCGGGGTTGGAGTTAACCATAATGGTTTCATATCCTGCCGCCGACAGGGAAAAAGCCGCATGACAGCAGCAGTAATCAAACTCAATTCCCTGACCGATCCGGTTGGGACCGCCGCCGAGAATCATGACCTTAGATTTGTCCGAAGGCTTTATTTCTGATTCTCCCGTTTCGTAGGTGGAGTAGTAATAGGGAGTAAAGGCCTCAAATTCTGCCGCGCAGGTATCTACGAGCTTATATACGGGAACAATTCCCAGCTCTTTACGGTAGGTTCTGACGTCATCTTCGCTAGTTTTGGTCGCAAAGGCAATCTGGCGATCGCTAAATCCCTGCTGTTTAATAAAGCGCATTTCCTCCGCCGTAATTTTTTTGAGGGGATGACCCTTAATGAACTTTTCGACCTGGATGATTTCTGCCATCTTGTCGAGAAACCAGGGGTCAATTGCCGTTAGCTCATGAATTTCCGTCACGCTCATGCCCAACTTTAAGCCTTGATAGACGTTAAAAATCCTCTCGGGGTTGGGAGTACGGAGAGAAGAACGCACCTGAGGAATTGAAGGCAAAATTTCTTGGCGATCGCAACCAAAGCCAGCTCGACCAGTTTCTAGAGAACGTAGGGCTTTCTGGAATGATTCGTTAAAAGTTCTGCCGATAGCCATG
>JBCBIN010000524.1:0-2036 GCA_038524555.1 Cyanobacteria bacterium J06623_7
ATTTAAAATTATTCTCCGTCCCAAAATCTTATTTGATCGCTTGCCTCACAATGGCAGTAATCCGAAGATAAACGCGATCGAGGTAGCTCAAACCTCTCATTAATCGAGTGGAACCACTTGGCATCAAGAACTAAGACAATTGCCTCTGTAGCACCATACTTGTTGTTAAGATGATTATTCACCCTCAATCGATATCATCTCTCATATCAGCGTGGAAATAACTTTTTTAGGCACTAGCTCTGGTGTACCAACGCGATCGCGCAATGTCTCTAGCGTGGCGTTACGTCTACCACAAAGGGCGGAAGTATGGCTGTTTGACTGTGGGGAAGGAACCCAGCATCAGCTACAGCGTAGTGAGATTAAAAGTTCTCAGATCAGACGTATTTTTGTCACCCACATGCATGGCGACCATACCTTTGGCTTGATGGGTTTAATTGCTAGCTGCGGCTTGGCGGGGACGGGTCAGCCGATCGACATTTATGGCCCAGAAGGATTAAAAGAGTATTTGCTCGCCACTGCTAAATATTCTTATATGCATTTTGGCGATCGCTTAAAAATTCATACGGTTAAAACCGGCTTGCTATATGAAGACGACCAGTTTAAGGTGAGCTGTCGCTTACTAAAGCATCGTATTCCCGCCCATGGCTACCGCGTGGAAGAAAAAGATCGTTCCGGCACGTTCAACCTAGCAAAAGCCCAGTCTTTAGGCATTCCTCCTGGCCCCGTCTATGGCAAATTGAAGCAGGGACAGGTAGTTACCCTCGAAGATGGTCGTAAGATTAACGGTAAGGACTTGTGTGGTGAACCAGAATCGGGTCGCAAGTTTGTTTACTGTACCGATACCGTGTTTTGCGATGCGGCGGTCGAGCTCGCCCAGGATGCAGATGTCTTGATTCATGAGGCGACGTTTGCCCATCAAGATGCGGAAATGGCGTTCGAGAAAATGCACTCGACCACAACCATGGCGGCACAGGTTGCTTTATTAGCGGGAGTGAAACAACTGCTCATGACTCACTTTAGTCCTCGCTATGCCCCGGGAAATCCAATTCAGCTCAATGACCTCAAGCAGGAAGCTAGAGCAATTTTTCCCCAGACTAAACTAGCATACGATTTTTATACCTACGAAATTCCTCGCCGTCGGGAAGAAAAGCAAAAAGTAGCCGTTACTAGTAAGTGAATAGTTGTGCCTATGTAATCGGGATATCGTTTAATTAATACGGATTGATCAACAGATTGCGATCGCCCTTACTAGTAAATAAAGCACCAAAGGCGATCGCCAATCCTAAATTAACTAGACCTTAAACTTCTGGGTAATCCGCTTCATTGCCTCATTGACGTTATCGCGGCTGTTAAATGCCGAAATCCGGAAATAACCCTCTCCAGCAGCACCAAAACCAGAACCAGGAGTGCCGACCACGTTGCAGTTATAAAGCAGCTTATCGAAGAAATCCCAACTAGATAGATTATCGGGCGTTTTTACCCAAACATAGGGGGCATTAGTGCCACCATATACTTGAATCCCAGCTGCCGTTAGCTGTTCGCGGATAATTTTGGCGTTTTCTAAATAGAAGCTAACCAACTCTTTAATTTGCTTTTGCCCTGCTTCAGAATAAACCGCCTCGGCACCCCGTTGGACGATATAGGATACGCCATTAAATTTAGTACACTGACGACGATTCCATAACGGCCAAATTTTGACCTCCGAACCATCTTTCGCTTTACCCATCAAGTTTTGCGGGACGACGGTAAAGGCACAACGAGTCCCGGTAAAGCCGGCATTTTTGGAAAAAGAACGAAACTCGATCGCACAGTCTTTGGCTCCTTCAATTTCGTAAATCGAGTGGGGTAGATCGGGGTCGGTAATAAACGCTTCGTATGCCGCATCAAACAGAATTAATGAGCCGTGTTGTTTGGCATAGTCTACCCAAGCCTGTAAATGCTCTTTAGTCGCCGTAGCGCCGGTAGGATTGTTGGGGAAACAGAGATAAATTAAATCGACCTTTTCGCTGGGAATCTGCGCCGTAAAGTCATTATCG
>JBCBIN010000525.1:0-2020 GCA_038524555.1 Cyanobacteria bacterium J06623_7
AGTAAACTCGAACGAGTTTACTAGTTTTTAGCTCTTATGCGTAGCGGTATCCTTTAGGACAGCTCTCAGAAAAACTTTAAAATTTAAGTCTCTTAGATAGACAAGCTCAAAAAATTTATCTTTGGAGAACCTAGTTAAGGGGTTTCAAGATTTTTTAATTCACATTAAACGTATAATAGAAAACTGCAAAAATCAGGAATATCTTCTCCTTTTCCCTTTGACCCTACATGCGGGCTAGCCCTTTGTCCTTTAACCAATCCAAACGTTTGATGTTTAATAAAGTGGAATTACTTAATGAAATTACTGCCGTTACCAACTCCACATGACGGGATTATCGTCGAGATGGTCGGTTACCTGTCTCCCTAAGCGATCTATTTCCTGCAATTCCTCTACTGATAAGTTAATCTCTGCCGCTTTGGCGTTGTCTTCCGCCTGTTTTACCGTTCTCGCTCCCGCGATCGCCTGAGTTTGAGGTTGAGCAATTAACCAGGCTAAGGCAAGTTGCGCTAGGGTACAGTCGTGTTTAGTTGCGATCGGCTTGAGCTGTTCTAAAACCTGTGTCGCTCGTTCGATATTTTTTCCTTGAAACAGTACGTTAGCACTACGATGGTCGTCTGGAGCGAATTGATGACCCGGACTAAATTTGCCCGTAAGCAATCCTTGAGCCAAAGAAGAATAGGCGAGAACCGAAATATTATGCTCGACACAGTAGGGAACGGCGTCCTGTTCTATCTTGCGCCAAAATAGAGAATAAGGCGGCTGTAGACTATCAATTCTGCCATGTTGAGCTGCCTCTGCTAGCTGCTCCCGGTTAAAGTTAGATACACCGATCGCCCTGATTTTACCGTCTTGCTTGAGTTTAGTTAATGCCTGCATCGTTGCTTCAATGGGAACTTCCTGATTGCCAAACGAACCAGAAGGCCAATGAATTTGATATAAATCTAGATAATCGGTTTGCAGATTAGTTAAAGAGCGATCGCAAGCCTCTATCACTGCATCATATTCTAGATGGTCGGCAAATACCTTAGAAGCATACTCAACGCGATCGCGAATATCCCCCACCGCACGAGCTACAATCTTTTCCGAATGCCCAGCACCGTAAACTTCTGCCGTATCGATAGTAGTTATTCCTGCTTCTACCCCTGCTCGAATTGCAGCAATACTTTCATTATCGTCAATCCCCGACCACATTTTTTTGCCGGCTTGCCATGTTCCTAGCAAAATGGGCGTAATTTTAACTGCCGATGTTCCTAGCGATCGCTTTTCCATATTTTTGCTCGACGATCAAGATTAAATTTCACTTTTCAAACCAATTACCGAGATTTACGACGCTGCGATCGATTAACCCCATAACGAACTGTTGACTGTTGACTGTTAACTGATTTACCTGCCCAAATGACGAGAAGCCAGGCGCATCATATCGCTGATATCGACATCACCATCGCCGTCTGAATCTAAAAAGCTGTTGAGTACGGGATTTCCGCCGCTAACATTTCGTTTATTGTTGCCGGTACGTAAAAGATTTAAAACCAGAGGTACGAGGATTGGCAGCATCGATTGGATCGTACGAGCATTTAAACCGGTGCGCTGGGAAATTTTAGCGATCATGTTTTGCAGTTGAGAACTACCAAATAAAGCCGACAAAACTTGAGGACTGGCTTGAGTGCCCCCAAACTGGCTTAACATTTGATTTACTTGGGCTTCTCCTCCCTGTTGGCGCTGCTGCTGCAAAGCTGATTTAGCATAGCTGCCCACAATTGACATTGCCGACTCTACAGAATTCGGATTGGTTTGATAGCTGCTGCCTAACTGCTGTACCGTATCGAGAATTGAACCTAGCTGATCGTTACTTGCTTCTCTTTCGGGATTGTCGATCGCACTTAAGATTTGATTGAAAATACTCATTATTTGAGGCGCTATGGTAGTGGGAAATTTAAACCAGATTATTTGGATCTTACAAAAAAACAGCTTTCATAAATCAGAGGGTATGCGACCCTTAACAATACTTCCTACTTCTTAT
>JBCBIN010000526.1:0-1990 GCA_038524555.1 Cyanobacteria bacterium J06623_7
TTTGAACTTAAAAGCTTAGAGCCTAGAGCCACGGACGCATTAGCGTCCCAGTCGTCTGCGAGCGCAAGGCGCTCATGTCAGCGAAGCTGACTCTGGTGGCATTCGCCACCGCACGATCTGCGCGTACGCGCTGTGCTAAGAACCATTGAATTTTGAACGAAGTTAATTCACACCAAGCGTAAAAAATAAATAAATAAAAAAAGGCATTCTACCCGATTTTGAAGGGATCGACAGGCTGGATGTCTAACTGTGCCAAAGCGGCAAAGGCGATCTCTCCACTGAAATTATGAACGCCAGTAATCACCGTACCGCCACCACCCTGAGCATAGATAGGATTAAACCGACCAAAACTAATTCACATCAGGCGTATTTTACTAACGATCAGCTTCTTAGGCAGCTTCCCACATATCTTTGATTTTGCCTGGTAGAAAATCAGAGACTTGCTTTTGAATATCATTGGATAATTCTTCTTTTTTCGCCGAAAAAACAGCATTAATTACTTTTTTGCCCGAAGTTCCCCGAGGAACATCACCTTCTTTTTAGATCCGGAAGATAAATATATCCGCATCAAACTTTAACGGAGGGCGAACTTTACTAATTACGGAAACGATGGGATTATCATCTTGCCAAAGGCTAGAAATTTAGTCCTGTAACCTTTTATTTTTTACTCCTTCTTCAATCTCATCGTGTAGTTCGGCGGCGACTGCTGCTGATGTTTCATTTGGCATTAAATTGCGCATGGTGCGATAGACCAAATTAGTTAAATCTCTAGCATCAAAAATATCGGTCAACTCAGCTTTTAAAGCTATTTCTTCGAGAAAGGGAGTGTACTTATCGACAATTGGGGTTGAAGCAACTGTTTTTAGGGCTTCGGGAGGGTTAGAGTTCATTCTTTCTAAGATCTTTTGACCTTTGTCGGTAAGCTTTGCCTGATTGAACTTAATTAAGTGGGGTAAAGAACCATCGGGGGCACCAAAGGTATTGGCTACCCGGAAGTCTACTTCGTCTTCGCCGATTAAATTGGGAACGTCTTCCTGATTTAATCGGCATTGCCTTTAAAATCAGCTTCAATATATTGTTTTTGGTTGAGATAGTCTAAATGACCGAAGAAATCGGCAATAGTTAAGTTTCTACCGGTAAAATCAGTAGCACTAAAATATACTGAGTGCATACCTTGATTATTCTGCTCGCCAATCTTTCTGAGCAGGATAAACATTGCATCATCTTTTAGAGCTATAGTCATATATTTTTTATACTCTCTTTTTTTATTACACTTTGGATAGTAGAAAAATATTAGACTTCAGACATCTGCTGTTGGCCACAGATTACTTTCCGACTTTTGATAGATATACTTTCTGCGATCGCGATCTCAACAGAACTTATCTAGAGTAAAGGGTCTAGAAGCCAACACCATTAGCATCAATACCAATCAACTGGTCGAGGTCAGATTCTGAGAGAGGGTCTCCGCCCAGGTTCTCATATTGCTGAATAGCCGCTCCCGCAAACGGGGCATTGTAGCTCGTACCCACCTCATTAGTTACCCAGTCAGTACGCACATCATTATGAGAAAAGTCATCTACAGCCCCAGGACCACCCACTACCGCACCGTAGAGTAAATTATCATTCTCTTGACTACTGCTATCTAAATTCGCACTACCCGCCGAACTCCGGTGATGAGTCCGCTTGGCATAATTGTCGCCAAAGCCCACTACGTAACTAAAGTCAGCCGGATTATCTCCCAGTACATAGTCCACCTGATTATTAGCGAAGTCACTGTAGCTAGAATTAACTTCCACGTGGTCGTTATACCATTCGGCACTAAACGCTGCCGACATAGTTAGTGGTACTGAAGCCCAGTTAGCTCGGTGGGCAAAACCACCGCCAGTATATTTAACATTGCCCCAGCCGTTGACCCAACTATCGAGCCAGCCCTTAGTTTGATTTTTAAAGAAGGAGTCGCTACTTTCTTTTGCCAATAGCGTCGCTGCGG
>JBCBIN010000527.1:0-1954 GCA_038524555.1 Cyanobacteria bacterium J06623_7
GGCGATCGCTAAATGGAGACTTAGAGGCTGTTTCAATCGTGCCAAAGTCTTGAAGTTGGACTAAACTGGCTGAGGTCAGGGATTTTTCTGCTGTCTGGCAAATAATACTGCCAAAGCCCAAAATAGCTTTACCGATCCCCGCACCAATAAAGCCGTTAAGCATTCCTCTAACACGACTTTTAAATCCCCCCCAAATACTAATGGCGATCGCACCTAAAACTCCGCCTACTCCTGCTGCGGTAGTGACTAAGCCCAGAATCTGGGAATCTCCTCCCGTACGAGCTAAAATCATGGGGTTATATAAAGCCTTGTTAATATCGTTGGGAATGGCAAACATGGTAAAAGCGATCGCCATAGCTAAAAGACTGGGATTGTTCCAGATATAGCGGAAGCCGAAAGTAAGCTGTCGTCTCAGGCTCATTTTTTCTGACTCTGCCTTATGAGCCTTGCTCGGATTGGGAATTTTGGTAATTAATAAAGTTCCTAAAGCAGCACTAAAGCTAATGACATCGACAAGTACGATGCCCCCTAGATCGATTCTGGGATAGAGAAGTCCTGCCAAAGCAGGAGCGATAATTGCCGAACCATAGCCTAAAGCAGCAATCATGCTCCCCGCACGGGTCAAATCATCTTCCGGGACAATAGAAGAGATGGAAGCAGAATAAGCAAGCTGCTGAATCTGTCCAAAGCTGCCGTGTAGCGCCACAATTAGACACAGATGCCAGATTTGTAAACTTCCCGTCACGTATAGCAAACCAACGGCAATAGTCGCCAGCACCGCACTAGTATCACCCAAAATCATTAAGGTTTTACGGTTAAAGCGATCGACAATAATCCCCGCCAGGAAAGTGATAAAAATACGAGGTAACTGAGCCGAAAAGCTGATTAAACTTAACGCTGTTGCCGAATCAGTCTGCTCCCAAACCCAAATAGTTACGGCGAAAATCGTCATGTAGCTGCCGATGGTAGAAACTAACTGACCGAGCCAGAGTATGGTGAAATTTCTCATATTTTAGCGTTCGGGGAAGAAAACATACCCTATCACCGATCTCGATCAAAATTCAAACGTTACCGTAGTCGAAACAGTACGAGGTGCACCTGGATTAATGCGAAATTCATCCTTAGAACTTTCAAAATATCTAACGCCGAAAAGATTTTCGACATTCAATTGTGCTTTGAAATTACTCTTTCCATAGAACAGAGCAGCATCGGTACGGAAATAATCGGGAACTGTAAAACTATTGTCTAAATCCCCTTGCTTTTCTCCTTCATAAACAAAGCCCAATCCAAAACCCAATCCTTCAAAATCACCTTTCTGAATCGAATAGTTAGTCCAAAGACTTAAGGCATTTTGAGGAACATTGGTTAACTTATTTCCCTCAACGTTAACAGATTCGCCATCTACAACAATAACTCGATCGCTACTTGATATTTCTGTATCTGTATGAGCATAAGACGCAATAATTTTCCAACCAGGTAAAATTTCTCCGGCAACATCTAGTTCAATACCCCGACTAGTCTGTGCTCCAATCTGATCAGAAGACAGGGTTTGTAAATCTACAATATTTTCTCTCTTAATATCAAACAAAGCTAGAGTAGCAATAACGTCACCAAACTTAGCTTTAGCACCTACTTCGTACTGGCGACCTGTTTCTGGGACAAGTTCGTCGCCAAATTCAGTCCTATTGGTTTCTGTGTTTAAAAATTGACTCCGCCCGGAATTAGGCAAGAAAGATTCGGTATAACTGGCATAGAGAGAGACATTATCGGCTGGTTTATAAATTATTCCCGCACGGGGCGAAAAATCTGTATCAAAGCGTTCACTAGCCTGATCTGGCTGTAATTGGTCAGAAAATTCAGTATCGGCGATATTATAACGACCACCTAGAACGACAGTAAAATGATTACTAAAGCTAATCTGGTCTTGTATATAAAAACCAAATTCATTAAAGGT
>JBCBIN010000528.1:0-1944 GCA_038524555.1 Cyanobacteria bacterium J06623_7
AATAATTGTGCTGCCGAATATAGTCAGTGGTTTGGGCTGTGCAAAGAGTGTAATGAGTTTGGCACGATTTCAGAAGAGCCAATTGAAGTATCTTCGGGCGGAATTAGCCGCGCTGGTTGGCAATCGGGAACTCGTTCTAATACCAAAGTTGCGGGAGTAGCAAAACCGCGAGTTTCTCTTAAATTCTCGGAAATTAATAATGACGTTCAGGAAAGATTTCCTTCAGGATATGGAGAATTCGATCGCGTTTTGGGGGGAGGAGTAGTTCCGGGTTCTCTGGTGCTGATTGGGGGAGATCCGGGGATTGGTAAATCGACTTTACTATTGCAGGTGGCAAATAAGCTATCCCATAGTTTGCCGCGAATTCTTTATGTTTCGGCAGAGGAATCAGGACAGCAGGTTAAGCTCCGCGCATCTCGTTTGGACGTTGCAGACACTAAAGCTACCGCTAACGGCAAGCAAAATGGTAAGACAGCCAAGAAAAAAGAGAACAATCTCTACGTTATGCCCGAAACAGACTTGGAAGAAATATTGCGCGAGCTAGAATCTCTCAAGCCGCAAGTAGCGGTAATCGACAGTATTCAAACCCTACATTTTGCTGCCCTAACTTCTTCTCCCGGCTCAGTAGCTCAAGTCCGAGAATGTACTTCTGCCTTGATGCAGGTAGGAAAAAGAGAGAACATTACCCTGCTGATTGTCGGGCACGTTACCAAAGAAGGGGCGATCGCTGGACCGAGGGTTTTGGAACATTTAGTCGATACAGTACTTTATTTTGAGGGAGATCGCTATGCTTCCCATCGTCTACTGCGCTCGGTAAAAAATCGTTTTGGGGCAACTCACGAAATTGGTATTTTTGAGATGGCGGAAGGGGGTTTGGTGGAGGTTGATAATCCTTCGGAGTTATTTTTGGGTAATCGTGACGAAGCTTCTCCGGGTACTTCAATTGTGGTTGCCTGTGAGGGAACTCGCCCCATTGTGGTAGAAATACAGGCTTTAGTTAGCCCGACTAGCTATACGTCTCCCCGCCGTTCGACTACGGGCATAGACTATAACCGTCTACAACAGATATTAGCAGTGCTGGAAAAAAGAGTCGGTGTGCCTCTTTCTAAACTCGATGCCTATGTGGCTTCGGTGGGTGGTTTGGGAGTGGGTGAACCCGCCGCCGATTTAGGGGTAGCGATCGCCATTGTGGCTAGTTTTCGCGATCGCGTCGTCGATCCTCGTACTGTGTTAATTGGTGAAGTTGGTCTGGGGGGACAGGTGCGTTTGGTATCCCAGATGGAGTTACGTCTCAAAGAAGCAGCCAAATTAGGCTTTAAAAAAGCGATCGTGCCCAAAGGTCAAAGTTTACCCGACGATCTGGGGTTAGAAATTATTCCCATCTCTAAAGTGATTGATGCCATTATCGCTGCTATTCCCTCTGAGCGATCAGGCGATTTTTCCATGCCAGAAGAGGAAGATTGAGTCGAAAAATTTGGCTTTCTGGTGCTAATTTAGGTCAAAGTTAAGATGGCAAAAGTGCCATATGTGGCAAATACAGCAAACCAGGCAATGTTTAATAAAACGCCGAACGCGGCAATTATAGAAAAACCTCTACGCCAAATATATCTACAGCCAGATAAAATGCCGAGCCAGCTTACCAGTGGCATAGGAATCCAGAACATTAAAAATAAAAAGACTATGTCATCCCATGGTGATAGATCCTCATCTGGCTTGAATGCGAGCCATGGTTTGTCGCCGACTATGAATACAAAGAAAACGTAAAAACTTAGAACCCAAATTGCGCTACCAACCACAGCAATCAAAACAGCAGCTTTTTCTAGTTTTAAAAATTGATTAATTTTGTTCATAATTGATTGATTATCTTAATAAAAAAGCTAATCGCAACGATAATTAATGGAACAATGTCTGATTAAACTATTGCTCTCCCCGTAACAGAAGAAC
>JBCBIN010000529.1:0-1943 GCA_038524555.1 Cyanobacteria bacterium J06623_7
AAGCCTAATTTACCGTTAATTATTTTAAATTCATGCAGGGCTTCAATGCCTATTATTCTGTTGGTTATCAAGTTTTGTCTGAACTATTGTTATTAACTGACCTTACGCAAAATCATGGAAAATCGATAGTTTAAATCAGGTAAGTAAAAAAGATTCATAAACCCTTTTCCCTTTTCCCAGTCTAAGCGGACTAATTTACTTGTTAGGAGTTATTTAAACTCAGGCATAATTTAAGCGGTAAAGCCAGAGATAAAGGCAAATGACAGGAAGCTATTTAAAACTAACATTAGAGCCACGATAAAAGATGCCTTAGCCTCAGTGATGTTGAGTATCTGAATATAGCTGGCTTGGAGTGTGCTCGCGCTATAGGCACAGCCGAAAAACAACAGGGGAATAACGAAGGTTAGCTCCGTAATTGGAACAAAGCCAATTAAAACTGCTGCAAACGCCAGGGGCGCAGTCGCAACTCCGGCAATAAAGATATCTGCTTTCAAGTTACCGCGATGATGCCATAGCCTGCGTAAAATACTGCCGGTAACCCCAAAGCTAACAAAGGGAATAAAACCAATGAGAAATAATTGCCAAATTGGGGAGTCGAAGTAAATCCCCGTCATAAAATAGCTGGCGACAAAGCAAATGCAGGAACAGATTCCATAGGTGGCTCCTATTAATCCTAATTGACTCTCTTCCAGACGAGAGTAGGCTGGCAATAGACCCCCCGCCGGGTTAAAAAAGGATAGACCCAAAGTAGTCAGGAAGCTGTAGAGTAGACCTTCTGAAGCAGTCGTCGTCCTATTTTTACTGAGGTCGTTGACAGCTTTTTGGGTGCGTCGATAGGCATCATAGTTCCTCTGCCGTCGAAACAGTTCTGCCGCCTTATTTAAGTCATCTACCGCTGAGTCAGTCTGGCGAAATTCCTTATAGGCAATACCCCGGTAGTAATAAGCTTGGGGATACTCTTGATCTTGAGAAATCGCCGAATTATAGGACTCGATCGCCGCTTCGATAGAACCCAAACTATAGCGAGCCCGACCTTGATAGTAGTAAGCTTTGGCAATGGTAGGGTCGATATTAAATACTTCGTGACAGTCGTTTAACACCCCCTGATTATCTCCCAACTTATAACGCATTTCGCAGCGCTTGAGATAGGCATCGGCAAATCTCGGGTTGAGCTTAATTGCCTGACTGTAATCTTCAATTGCCTGACGATACTCTTTGGTTTGAGCTCTTAATAAACCCCGGTTGTAGTAGTCTAAATAATTTTGGGGCGGAGCATTTGCCCCGCGAGAACGATGGGGTCTGGGGGTAGAGGACTGCTGAAGGGGAATGTTGCGATCGTAGCGACGACGTTTTTTAGTATCGGATAAAATATCGTAGGCTTGGGATATTTGCTTGAATTTTTCGGCAGAAACTGGATCGTTGGGGTTCAGATCTGGGTGATATTGGCGTGCCAGTCGGCGAAAAGCAAGCTTGATTTCTTTCAGACTCGCGTTTTGAGCGACTCCTAGAACTAAATAATAATTATCCGTGTAGTTTTCCGCCCTTGCCATTAATTTCTGCTACTTTCTACTGCCATTTGTCATCCTAGTTTAAGACACTAGAATCGTAAATCTGGAAATCAACAATCAGATTAAGCCGTGTTTCTAGACCTGCCAAGCATCATTAAGCTGGAGCAACTCCAAACCACTAAAACATTTGGCTTGCCGTGGCTATTTTTATTCTCTCCATAATAGATGAAGAAGCCGATTAGATAAAAGTAAACTGGTGGATGTGTTTCGTTTGTGCCGTATCCTTTGGCCAGAGGCGATCGCCGCAACTAGAAATCATAATTTTACGTCGGTTAACTTGCTGATATTTGACGTAGCTGTTGATGGTCAGAACCTTGTCAGCGCTATGGCTAAGTCCCCGAATGGCTTGAGTCGGCAAGATATTGAAAGAGGAAT
>JBCBIN010000530.1:0-1918 GCA_038524555.1 Cyanobacteria bacterium J06623_7
CAATGACAATTCTCTTCATGAAAATCTATAGTTTAAATCCCTCATGTCTCTAGCTCTTGGTCTGCCTGGCTTATATGTCCAACCTCAATCGTTACTGCTTTTAGTCGCCAATTAAATCCTACACAGGTATTTTTTTTTAGGGTCATCTTAAACCAAAAGTACGGCAATGTTATCGTCTAATGATTTATTGTTTAATTAACAGTATTAGTATTAGCGATCGCCAATTATTACTAGTCGAGTTTTAAGACACGAAAATTATCCTAAATCCTCTTTATCTAGTCGTTCTTCTTAATTTCCCTATGGTTTAGGCGATCGTTTCGAGAAAATCAGGAATTGAGATTGGGAAACAGACTATAAGACTGTTCGCTGAAGATAAGGTTGCAGGACATCAGGGACTTTGACCGTACCGTCTGGCTGCTGGTAATTTTCTAAAATTGCTGCCATGGTTCTGCCGATGGCTAACCCCGAACCATTAAGAGTATGTACATACTGGGTGCCTTTTTTTCCGGCCTGTTTGAAGCGGATATTAGCACGACGAGCCTGAAAATCGCGGAAGTTGGAACAGCTAGAAATCTCTCGATACATGTTTGCTGCCGGAAGCCACACTTCTAGGTCGTAGCATTTTGCCGCTCCAAAGCCAATATCTCCTGTACAAAGTTCTAAAACGCGATAGGGAAGTTTCAGCGCCTGTAGAATTGCTTCGGCGTTCTCGACTAAAGTTTGATGTTCCGCATCAGAAGTTTCGGGAACCACTAACTTAACTAACTCCACCTTATTAAACTGATGTAGTCGAATCAAACCCCGGCTATCTCTACCGGCACTACCAGCTTCGCGGCGGAAACAAGGAGTGTAAGCACAGTGGCGGATTGGTAATTCTGCTGCTTCAATAATTTCATCTCGATAGAGGTTGGTAACGGGGACTTCCGCTGTTGGGGTTAACCAGAGATCGTCATTGCTGCACTTAAAGCTATCTTCGGCAAATTTGGGGAGCTGACTAGTTCCTTGAAGAGAGGCACTATTGACTAAGACAGGGGGCATAACCTCAAGATACCCGGCGGCAATTTGAGTATCGAGCATAAAGCTAATTAAAGCCCGTTCTAAAGCTGCTCCCGCACCGACTAAATTGACAAACCGGCTTTGAGCGACCTTGACCGCTCTTTTAAAGTCGAGAATGCCTAGTTTTTCGCCAATTTCCCAATGAGGCAAAACATTTTGATTCTCGGTTAGGTATTCATCTCCCCAGCGCTTAATTTCTACATTTTCAGCTTCATTCTCACCCACCGGGGTAGAGGCATCGGGCAGATTGGGCAACTCTAGCAGCAGGGCGGCAATTTTGGCTTTGTATTCTTTCTCCTGCGGTTCTAGTTGACTTAGTTTGGCTTTGATCTCATTTCCTTCCGCTTTAAGCTGAGCAATTTCTGCTCCTTTGGGATCGCTCCCTCCACCAATTTTTTGACCGATTAATTTGCCAATTTCGTTGCTTCTGGCACTTAGTTGGCTACGATTGGTTTCTAATTCTCTGGCCGCCCCATCTAAATCCACAATGGGTTGAAGATCGTAATTGCCGTGACGGCGATCGAGCAATTCTTGGACTTGTTGGGGATTGTTTCTAATCAGTTTGAGGTCTAGCACCGCTTTAATCTCTGAAATTTCTGAATTCACTGGCTTTCTTTGTTAGGATATCTTGTTTTTAGGCTTTACAAGCGTTTTCGGCACCAGAATCGAGCCAGTTTTGACTATCTAACTTGATGTTGTTGGTTTAAGCCAGATTTAAGAGAATTATGGCGATAAATATTTTTGATTAGCAGACAAAAAGCTGACTGCTCAACACATTTGCTTGAGAAACTAAATATGGGCACACTTATATTTCAGAAATTCTTGTAAACCAACAACATCAAGTTAGATAGTCAAAACTGGC
>JBCBIN010000531.1:0-1911 GCA_038524555.1 Cyanobacteria bacterium J06623_7
GTTTCCAGGTTAAACATTCTCCTATATGGCTCTATCCTACCTACGAACATCAAAAACCCCATCTCCTTAAGCCAGAATATGCATCTCAGGTAACTCCGGTAGAATCTGGATGGCATCCCCAATCGGTAACTATTAATAGCTGCGCGGAGATTACCGCCACTAGAGCAGTCGACCGCGAGGCTCAAATAGCCCTCCTCGGGTCGCACCATATCTGGAATGAACGCATGATAGCAGAACGTCTCCAGTGGAAACCCAGCAACCCGCTAATTATCTTACTGTTAAGGGTTTATCGTCTGCCCCAACCCCAGATTATTCCCTACAGCCCAAGCTATGGTGGCTGCAAATCTTGGATCGATCTGGTAGAACCAATCTCTGGTTCCCAGCTACAGCCAGTTTTAGAGCACGAGGAATATCTGACCGAGGTGAACCGGATTGAAGCTCTAATTGACGCTGCCTGAGCCCACCATTGTCGTCATCAATCGTGATTATTTGACATGCCGAACAACTTTATCGATTTTTGTCTGCGATAATTGTAATAGGGGAATCGAACCAGAGCGGCAAAAAAATTATATGAAATTCTTTTCTAATCGGCTAGGTCTTTATTTAGGTATATTCGTCCTGGGAAGCGCCGTTGGCTTTTGGGGAAATCGCAACTCTCAACCACCGGAAGTTATCGAACAGGCTCAGGTATATACAGCCCCGATCCCGATTCCCCATAATAATAATGCTAGTGACGGCGATCGCGAGGTGAATTTTATTGCTACCGCCGTAAAAAAAGTCGGCCCTGCCGTGGTGCGGATTGATGCATCGCGACAAATATCTTCTGCTCTACCCGAAAATCTTAATAATCCTTTATTTAGACGCTTTTTTGGCCAAAATGGTCAGCCTAGCACCGAAGGTATACCAGAACGAATTGAACGCGGTACCGGTTCTGGCTTTATCATTGCCTCGGATGGTCGTCTGATTACTAATGCTCACGTAGTTAATGGGGCGGAAACGGTGCGGGTCACCCTAAAAGATGGCACCACTTATGAAGGTAAGGTTTTGGGCACGGATGCTTTTACTGATGTAGCGGTTATCAAAATTGAGGCTACGGATTTACCAACGGTTAGCCTGGGCAATGCCGACAATTTAACTCCCGGAGAATGGGCGATCGCAATCGGCAATCCTTTAGGATTAGATAATACAGTTACGGTGGGCATTGTTAGTGCTTTAGATCGCTCGAGCTCTCAGGTAGGAGTTCCCGATAAACGAGTCAAATTTATTCAAACCGATGCAGCAATTAATCCCGGCAATTCTGGGGGACCATTACTTAATTCTCAGGGAGAAGTAATTGGCATCAATACTGCTATTCGGGCTGATGCTCAGGGTTTGGGCTTTGCGATTCCCATCGGTACGGCTCAACGGATCGCCAACCAGCTATTTACTAAAGGACAGGCAGATCATCCCTACTTGGGCATTCATATGGTTAATCTCGACCCGGACATGCGCAAGGAAATTAATTTGAGTCAGGAGTTCGACTTTAAAATTTCTCAGTCTGAAGGAGTGCTCGTTGTCAGAGTAATTCCCCGTTCCCCGGCGGCAAAGGCAGGACTTCAACCAGGGGATACTATCGTTCGAGTCGGCGATAAGCCGGTGACATCTTCGCTCCAGGTACAGGAACAGGTAGATAAGAGTGAAATTGGGGCAGAATTAGCCGTAAAAGTAATTAGAAATGGCAAGCTGAAAACTATTCAGGTTACCCCCGGAGCTTTCCCGCAAGATGGCTAAATTGTCGCGCTGGCTGAGGAAATTATGTTAGTAATCGCCATATATAGTCGTTTTAATTTATTTTTGTCCTATTGCATTTATTTATTCGAGGGATTAGGGATTAGGTAATATAAATTTGTGTATACCCAATGCCCTCAATTC
>JBCBIN010000532.1:0-1825 GCA_038524555.1 Cyanobacteria bacterium J06623_7
CCTTCTTTACCGTTACCTGGTTCTGGAAACTAGTTTTTAATTAATGACGTTGGTTATTGGATAGTGTCGCACGTCAAGCTGTTTTTTGTAGCCATAAGCCACAAGCCATAAGCTCTAAGCCTCTTTCATTTAGAGATTTTTCTCAAGCAGATAAATAAATTGTCAATAGCATTACACATTTACCAACGTCCAATTAATTAACTAAATATATGGATTTTACTGCTGCATTACCGACTTTTTTGGTCACTTTACGGGAAGGATTTGAAGCCGCCCTAGTTGTGGGCATTGTGATGGCGTGTCTGAAAAAAGCGGAACAAACAAAGCTTTATGGTTGGGTTTATTCCGGTATCTTGGGCGGAATTGTTGCCAGTGTAGCCGTCGGGTTTCTGTTAGCGGGGGTCGTTTCTGGCGTGCAAACGGCTGGAGGAGTGTACGCTCCCGTAATTAAAGAATTTCTGGAAGGTATTTTTGGACTCGTGGCGATCGCCATGCTCAGTTGGATGCTGCTGTGGATGACGAACCAGGCAAAATCTCTCAAGGGGGAGATTGAAGGTTCGATTACCTCCGCCTTGAGTAATGAGAATTCGGGTAAGGCGGTTTTTTTGTTGATTTTTATTGCCGTGGTGCGGGAAGGCTTTGAAACGGTGCTGTTTATTTTGGCTAAGTTTCAACAAGATTGGACTTTACCCGCCGTGGGTGCGATCGCCGGTTTAACCCTAGCGGCAATTATGGGAGTAGCGTTATTTGCTTTGGGAGTGAGAATTAATATTCGTCTTTTCTTTCAGGTAATGGGGGTATTTTTGCTGCTAATTGTTGGCGGTTTGGTCATGGGTGCCCTCAAGCATTTTGATGCGGCGTTGGGGTTAATGTCCCAGCTGTCTCTAAATCAGTTGTGTCTTACCAGTGATTCCTGCATTATGGGCGCTCAAATGTGGGACGGCGCGAATATCTTGCCCGATAGTGAATTTCCGGGCATTGTCCTCAAAGCTTTATTTGGCTATCGTCAGACTCTCTATCTGGGACAGATTGTGGCTTACTTTACTTTCCTGACTGTTGTGGGTACGGCATACTTCCAGAGTTTGGGACTCAAACTACCCAGCAAAAAACAATCTACCTCTGTTTAAATCATTTCGATCAACCTAGAACCTAAGACCCATCTAATGATACAATTTGCGGCTGGCCATATTAAATCGAGCGATCGCCGTGTCAAAACAGTTTAAGTTATTTGAAGCCAAAACCGCTTACCGTGTCGAACAGCCGAAAAAGTTGATGAGTCGGGAAGCTTTCATTAAGTGGAAGCAGCGAATATTTCTCGCTCAACAGCGAGCTTTAGCCACCAGACCACCCCAGCAAACTAGCCTTTTCGATCCGCCCAAAAGCCATTGCGATTATGAAGCGATTAATCCCTTTCAGCTCAAGCTGCATTCATCTACTTTTTATCGCGCCAAAGAACACGGGGAAAAGATTTGCATCTATTTTATTATCGACAATCAGCTACCTCTACTGCTGTATGTAGGAGAAACAATGCAAACCGCTAAGCAGAGATGGAATGGAGTACATGACTGTCGTGACTACATAATGAACTATGTCGAACTGCACCGTAAGTACGACCTAGAAGTCAAAATGTGTAGTGCTTTCTGGCATGATACTCCGGAAAATAGAACGGCACGATTAAAACTGGAACGAAAACTAATTTTACGCTGGCAGTCTCCTTTCAATAAAGAAAACTGGGCTAAATACGGGCAGCCCTTTGGCAAAATATAGTACGTCTAGTGTGGATTAAAAATCAGAGTAGTTTGTTTTTAAGCTATAAGCCTTAAGCTAT
>JBCBIN010000533.1:0-1800 GCA_038524555.1 Cyanobacteria bacterium J06623_7
CAGGTCGCATCTCCCAAGGCGACAAAGCCAGAGGGTAACTCGATCTGGTGATAATCACGACGACGGTTAGAGGTAGCTCATTTATTACGATCTCCTCTATATTTCTATCATCCGGCGATAGTGTGGCAAGTACTTACCTAAAGGCTGTAACTATATCACAGCCTAGAGAATTATTTTTGACTATTCTTATAATACAACAGTTTTTTACAAGCGTCAAATGAAAGCCCTGCAACGTTGTTTTTCCTTTTGGTGGATCTTAGCCATAGCGATCGCAATATATCCTCAGTCGTCCCCAGCCGAAGTTCCCGATAGTGCTTTAGGCTACGGCACATCTAATCTTCAACTTAATGACTTTTTATCTGCCAGCGAACTGTATGAAAAGGGTAATAGTCTGGTCGAGAAAGGTAAATATGCTAAAGCTTTAATTGCTTACGAGGCAGCGATCGCTCTCGATGCCAATTACTATTATGCTTGGTGGGGTAAGGGTTTTGTGCTTCAAGAATTAGGTCGGGACTTAGAGGCAATTGCGGCTTACCAACGGGCAACAGAAATTAATGCTAGCGATGCCAAGCTGTGGTTTGCCCAAGGCTATCTTTTTTATCAAACTCAACAATATCACCAGGCGATCGTCGCATATGATCGGGCAGTGGCTATAAAACCTGACTACGGTATTGCTTGGTATAACCGAGGCATCTCTTTCCGCCAGCTCAAACAGTACGCCGCTGCTATCGAATCCTATGATCGAGCACTTGCGATCGACCCCAATGATGCGGAATTTTGGTACAGCCGTGGTAACGTTCTGGTAATGCTAGACCGTTATAATGAGGCAATTATCGCCTACCAGCGTACGGTAGAAATTGAACCAGAACATGTTCTTGCTTGGCATAGACAGGGCATGATGCTTCATGGTATGGGATATTACGCAACAGCGATCGCCGCCTATCAACGGGCGTTAGAGATTAATACCGAATATACCTATATCTGGCAGCATTTGGGAGAAGCATTTTACCATCAAGAACAATATACCGAAGCGATTGCGGCTTTAGATCGAGTAGTTGCCGCTAAAGGAAACGATGTTAATCTTTGGATTTATCGCGGCGATGCCTTTTACTATCTAGCTGAATACGAACGGGCGATCGCCGATTATAATCGGGCAGTAGAAATGGATCCTCGGAATGTCGATCTGTGGATTTATCGGGGCAATGCCTTAGGCAAGTTGGAAGAATACCCCGAAGCTATAGAGTCTTACGAACGGGCGATCGAAATAGACCAGCACAGTGCTTTTGCCTGGTTCAACCATGCCATAACCCTCAGTAGATTGGGCAAATATCACGAGGCGATCAATTCCTACGACAAGGGACTGGCGATCGACCCGGATAATACTCAGGCAATTGAGCAGCGTCAGCGCACCCTAATACTCAAAGAACGTGAATATAGACGTCGAATTATCTCAAATAACACCTCAAAATTTAGATTGGTTCCAATAAATTGAGCGCCAAGTGCAAAATAGGACTCCATGTAATCTCAAACAAAAGCCCAAGTTACAATCGTGGCTCAGACAACTAAATCTTAGAAAAACGAGCTGAAATTTCTTAGAAATAACAAAACCTCCTTAAGTAGGAGGTCTTTATTTGATCGGAGCGGCGGGATTTGAACCCACGACCCCCACTACCCCAAAGTGGTACGCTACCAAGCTGCGCTACGCCCCGTTGTTTTCACAATTACTAATCTTATCATTGATTGAGAATTTTAGATGATTTTAGAAAAATATTTTGCGACTGGGTGAGGGAGGCATTGTGC
>JBCBIN010000534.1:0-1785 GCA_038524555.1 Cyanobacteria bacterium J06623_7
GCTAAGTTGCCATGAAAAAATATATCGTAGCAAATCTCGAACATCGATATATCCAGCAAGATTGTGCTTGTTTATATTATTCCCAAAAGCACATCTAAAATATCAGCGGTCAGCAATAAATTGAGACGCAAAAATAGATTGAGTTCTAATTATTTAATCAAGCTTAATTAATGAGTGGAAAAATTAGTAAAATTGCGGTTAGACAATCTTGTTGGGGAGGCATAGGCTGGAATCGCTGAATAAGTTTTTTGGTTTATGTTGGCAAGAATCTGGAGTGCGGCGATCGCAGGGATTGACGCAATTAAAGTTGGTGTCGAAATTGATGTTTCGGGAGGATTGCCCAAGATTATTGTAGTGGGATTGCCGGATGTAGCAATTCAGGAATCACGAGAACGAGTTAAGGCTGCCCTAAAAAATTCTGACTTTGCTTTCCCTGTACGTAAAATCGTCATTAATCTGACTCCAGCAGACTTACGTAAGGAAGGGCCCTGTTTTGATTTACCCATTAGCATCGGTATTTTAGCCGCATCCGAACAGGTCAATCCTCAACTATTGGGAGATCATTTATTTTATGGAGAAGTTTCTTTAGACGGTACTTTGAGAGCCGTATCGGGAGTATTACCCATTGCTGCTGCCGCCGCCAAAATGGGCATCACGGGGATGATTCTCCCTTTGGGGAATGCCAAAGAAGCAGCCGTAGTTAAAGATATTGCTGTGTATGGATTTAGCAACATTAAGCAGGTCGCAGATTTTCTCAACCAACCCCACAAATATCAGCCTGTAGTCGCCGCAAATCCCCTCGCTCAACAGCGATCGCCGGATTTGATTCCTAATCTCAAGGATGTTAAAGGACAAATACAGGCTCGGCGAGCTTTAGAGATTTCGGCAGCCGGCGGACACAACATTATCTTGATTGGGCCTCCCGGAAGCGGTAAAACCATGCTGGCTCAACGTCTACCGGGTATCTTGCCCGACCTATCTTTTGACGAAGCTTTAGAAGTGTCGCAAATTCACTCGGTAGCAGGACTACTCAAAGAGCGCGGAGAATTAGTCGTAGCCAGACCATTTCGCAATCCCCATCATTCTGCTTCGGGGCCATCTCTGGTAGGCGGTGGCACCTATCCCCGCCCAGGAGAGATATCTCTAGCTCATAAAGGTATTCTTTTTTTGGATGAGCTGACGGAATTCAAACGCAATGTTTTAGAGTATTTGCGACAACCTTTAGAGGACGGTCGAGTCACGATCTCCCGCACCAGACAGTCCGTAGTTTTTCCCGCCCAATTTACTCTAGTCGCCAGCACTAATCCTTGCCCCTGTGGTTATTTTGGCGATCCAATTCAGCACTGTACCTGTTCTCCCAGACAGAGAGAATCTTACTGGGGTCGGCTTTCGGGCCCTTTGATGGACAGAATTGACCTTCAAGTTGCAGCCAATCGTCTCAAACCAGAAGAAATGACCCGCCAGTCTACGGGAGAAGACTCTGCGGTAGTTAGAGAGAGAGTTGTTGCCGCACGCCAGTTAGCCGAGGAACGTTTTCAGGCAGAACCAGGCATTAGCTGCAATGCCGAAATGCGATCGCCACATCTAAGAGAATTTTGTGTCCTGGATGATGCCAGTCGTAATTTACTCGAAGGCGCAATTAGAAAACTGGGTCTATCCGCTAGAGCGATGGATCGGATCTTGAAAGTATCTCGGACCATTGCCGATTTAGCCGGCGATCGCAACCTACAGAGCAATCATTTAGCCGAGGCGATTCAATATCGGACGATCGACCGCATGCAGTAG
>JBCBIN010000535.1:0-1783 GCA_038524555.1 Cyanobacteria bacterium J06623_7
CTGGTAAACTAGCAGCCAAAGCGATCGCTCAAGATTATCCAGATAGCACCGCCCCTTCCATACTGCCTAGGTATTCTTGCTTAGTAAAGCTACCTGCTAGATAGAAGTTGTCGATTGGTGTTTTTTGGGTGGGCTTGACCGACTGCGTACCAGCGAGAGCGCGATATACGGAGCGGGGAGTTTTCACTACTTTAGACTTGAGCAGAGTTGCTTGGTTATCTCCGGCAAAGTGTTGGGGAAATAGCTTTCTCAGTTCTGCCATAGTTGCCTCGATGATTTCTTCGTCGGATTTGGAAATCCACTCTTTAGCGGGGGCGAGGACTAGCTCTAACATCGACTTATCGGGATCTGCATACTCCTTACAGGTGTTGCTCATGTCGGCATACACGCTCAATAGAGGAGAACGAGAAAATAGTAGATGGTCGATTTCAGTAATTTTGCGATCAAACCATAGGTGTAGGTTAATTACTTCCACACCTTCGAGCTTACACATCTCCTGGAAGAAAGTTTGCTCGCGCCAAGCTTTGGGCAATAAGGGTTTTAAAGGATCGACGGGAATAGCAGAAACATAAGCATCAGCAACAATTTCTCGATCCGGTTCGCCGTTCAGACCACGCAGTAGATAGCCTTTGACAGTACCATCATCGTTAGTCATGATTTGCTTGATTGGCGCATTGAGATGTACCTCACCACCTCCCTCGGTAATGTAGTCCACCATCGGCTGACACAATCTTTCTGTGGGGGAACCGTCCAAAAACGCTACCTTAGAACCATAACGCTCTTTCAAAAAGCGATTGATTGCCGTGAGGGGAATAGTCGCCGAAACGTCTTCGGGATTAATAAAGGTTAGGGCTTTAGAAGCAGCAATAAAAATATCGCTGTTAACGCGATCGTCAATCCCTTGCTGTTCCAACCATGCCAACAGGTCATACTTGTCCTGATCTTCAACGTACTGCTGTCCCCGTACAATCGCCGGTAGCAAACCAACGGCAAATTTAAACTTCTGCGTCCAGGTCAACATGTCATTGTTACGGACGATAGAGGTAATGACGTTAAAGGGAGCGGGAATATCGGGAACATCGAAGCGAGAATATGTCCCGGGTTTTTCTGGCTGATTAAAAATCAGCGTATGTTCTTTCCACTGTAGTCGGTCCTCAATCCCCAATTCTTTGAAAAGCTGAATCATATTGGGATAGGCACCAAAAAAGACGTGTAAACCAGTTTCATACCAGTCTCCATCCTCATCTTGCCAGGCGGCGACCAAACCACCCAAAACATCTCGACGTTCGAGGACAATTGGTTCGTGTCCTTCATCTACCAAATACTTCGCGCAGGCTAATCCTGCCAGCCCTGCTCCGGCGATCGCAACTCGCATTTACAAATATTAAATCTCAAATAATGGTTTGTAGCCAAGCCGCTCTACTTTACGACTGGATTTAGTTATTATACTTTGCATTTCGTTACAAAACCCAGATTATTTAAATAATTGCTCAAAATTTTATATAGCTAACGGCGATCGCAACCGACTATTTGGCCTCTGAGTTGGGGAAACAGCCAGTTAATCCATGGCTATTTAAGAGTTGCTGTCGTAATAAGAAATTTCAAGAACGTTTGTTTTGTCTATTTGAGCAACAGCAATTTTATTTATCATTTGCGATGAGTCGGTATTCGCTAAATCTTGATCGATTAATTTTAAATCTCTAATAAAAGACTTTTGATATGGCATCAATATTAGGACAATGTTGAGTCACCTAATATTGATGCCATATCAAAAGTCTTTTAT
>JBCBIN010000536.1:0-1767 GCA_038524555.1 Cyanobacteria bacterium J06623_7
GGATAATTTTTGGCAGCAGCAGCAAGATTTTAGATTAATCTAAAACTAAATTAAAAATTTCGCTGGCAACCCGATGGCATACCCCCACTGAACCTAGACGAGATCGCATTTCTTGATAACCGTCAGTAATTTCTTGCTGCATTTGGACATTAGCCAGAAGTTCAACTGCTGTGCTGGTAATATTTTCGGCGGTGACTGCTTCTTGCTGTAGTTCGGGCACTAGCATCCGCTTGACTACGAGGTTAGCTGGAGACATCAGGGGCACCTTAAAACCAATTGTGCGACCAATCCAGGCGGTGAGGGGATGAATTCGATAGATAACCACTTGAGGAATATTGAGCAGGGCAATTTCCAGGTTAACCGTACCAGATTTAGTAATCGCTAAATCCGCTGCGGCGACCGCATCGAGGGTTTTACCATCCAAAATTCGGACGGGTAAACTATATTTTTCTACCGTGGAGGTAATCACATCGCGATAACTATCTAAAGAGACGGGGAGCAAAAATTTGGTTTGGGGAATCTGCTGGACAATTTGCGCGGCGGCGGCACACATTACCGGCAGTAAATACTTAATTTCTTGCTGGCGGGAAGCGGGAAGTAGGGTAATAATTCGTTCTTCTGGCTCTAATCCTAAATTCTGTCGTGCCTGAGCTTTATCTGGAGACTGCTGGAGGCGATCGAGTAGCGGATGTCCGACAAAAGCCGCATTAATCTTACGCTGTTGGAAATACTCATATTCGTCGGGAAAGATGGCAAGAAGCTTATCTACTACCTTGGCTATTTTTCCGGCATTGTTTAGCATCGGCACCGCCCAATCTTGAGGAGCGATATAGTAGACCACAGGTAAATTGGGTACATGCTGTTTGACGTAGCTAGCTAGAGCCAAATTAGAAGCGGGGTAGTCAATTAAAACTAAAACATCGGGGCGATTTGCTTTAATATACTGTTTAGTTAGCTGTTGAATCTTCAGAGTGGGCCAAATAAAAGGAATAGCTTCAACAAAGCCCATCGAACCAATAACCGCAGTATCGGCAATAATCTGAGCGCCTGTTGCCTTCATGCGATCGCCACCTAATCCAGCAATTTCAAGATCGATCTGGCGCTCGTTAGCCATATCGTACAGAGCTTTAATTAACATCTCACCCTGCAAATCTCCCGAAACTTCCCCCGTACTAATAAAAATTTTCATCTGGTTTGGATAGCTAGTAGACGTAGATAACCTTAACAGCTAAAAAGGGTTTGTACGGTCAATAATCAATATTCACCTGTTAATGGCGATCGACCAGTCTTGGGGAACCAGATCATGACAAACAAGCCTCCTAGTACCAATACCGAACTTGCTAAGGAACGCAATCGCGCTGCTGCCGAACGAACCTTAATGGCGTGGATCCGCACCTGTCTATCTTTAATTGGCTTTGGTTTTGGGGTCGATCGCATTATTACCGCTCTCCAAGAGTCTGCCATCTATAGCTATATTGACGATCCGCTGCACTTAACCAGAATTTTGGGTCTGTCTTTTATTGGCATTGGTACCGTAGCCATTGTCTTAGCCGCCCTGGAACACCGACGAGAACTGTATCATATTCGGCAGGAAAACTATCGCTATAAACCCCGCTCATCTTTAGCCTTCATCGTTGCCATTTCTATTTCTCTCATTGGTTTGTTTGCCTTTGTCGGTATCTTGATTAAGTCCTACACCAGCTAATTTATATAGTACGCATGATGTGGATTAGTTTCGTTCGAGTTTACTAGTTTTTAGCTCTTATG
>JBCBIN010000537.1:0-1751 GCA_038524555.1 Cyanobacteria bacterium J06623_7
TTTCAGGACAAGTTTAATAATAATTATTTCATAAGTAGCGTTGCCAAAGTAAAGCTTATGGTTCGATAAAATGAAGTTTAAAATGTATTCAGAATCACTATTGTTAGTAGTTATAGCTAAGATTTGTTGTCTAAATATCGCTTAAACTGAACTAAATTTGATTTGCACCCACAGACATAACTGGTTCTTCGATATGCGGCTACACAGGGCTTCAAGATTTTGGTTAGTATGGCTCTTATTATTTCTAACTGGATGTAGCGGTAATTTACTCACACAGCCAGAAATTCTGCCTGGCGGCATTAACAGCAACTCCGTAGAAGAATACCCCACTTATAGTGCCGATGGTCGCTATCTAGCTTTTGCTAGCGATCGCCGAGGTCGCCGCGATATTTTTTTGTACGATCTCCAGAATAAACGTCTAGTGTCTCTACCCAATCTCAACCGGCGTGACTCCCTACAAGACCAACCATCATTGAGTGCCGATGGACGCTATATGGCTTATGTTTCTACCGAAAGAGGGAAGAGGGATATCTTTGTCTACGATCGCCAAAAACAAGAGTCGGAATTATTGACCGTAAATATTCGCGGGTCGAGCAAACAACCCACTATCAGTGGTGATGGTAGTCAGGTTGCTTTCCAAGCTAGTCAGCTAGGTAAATGGAAAATTGTTATTGTCAACCGTAACGTAGACGGTAACTAAGAGCTATAAATTGGTATTGTCAGCGATACTAATTAACAACGCTTTATGATGGATTCAGAAATAGCGATCGTCAAAAGCGAAGATAAACTAGAATCTCGATCTTGACAAATTTTTGTCCGGATAAAACTTCTGACTATCTTTGAAACCCGCCCTCACTAGCTATAGTCTGC
This sequence comes from Cyanobacteria bacterium J06623_7, assembly GCA_038524555.1. Lineage (GTDB taxonomy): Bacteria > Cyanobacteriota > Cyanobacteriia > Cyanobacteriales > Xenococcaceae > Waterburya. Next base: position 871 of record JBCBIN010000537.1, read on the forward strand.
CCCGTAATCCATGAGTCATAGTCACTATGGAGAAAGTGAACTAGCTTGGCTGCATCTTCAGGAGTTCCCCAACGACCATGGGGAAACATATTTGCTACCTGTTGGTAGGCTTCTCCCGTTAAGTAGTTGGTATCGGTAGCGCCAGGATTAACACAGTTAACTCGGATATTGTGAGGGGCAAGGGCCGCGGCGGCTTGAGTACAGAGTCCTCGGATAGCTTCTTTCGAGACAGCATAGGCGATTTCTTCAGTCATTGCACCCAAGTATTGTCCACTGGTAAAAAGAGTAATTACGCCACCATGATCGCGATCGCTTTGTTTGGCAAAGGCTTGGATCATTAACATTGAAGCCCGAACGTTGATGTTGAGATGATTGTCGATATTTTCTGCCGTACAGTTCAAAATATCGGCGTTAACGGAATAAGCATGGTTTAGTACTAGCCCATCTAAATAACCGCATAACTCTCTAGCCTGAGCGATCGCGATTTCTGGTGCTTGAGGAGCGGCTAAATCACTCTCGGGGAGTATTTTCAGATTATATTCTCTAGCAAAGTCAGTCTGGAAACTGCTCGAAGCATCTATATATTCTCGATCGCGATCGTAATTGTGGTTGCCATGAATTATGACGTTTGCTCCTGCTTGCTGACATTTGATGGCGATCGCTACACCAATTCCCGATGCCCTACTAATACCTGTAACGAGGAGATTTTTGTTTTCTAAATCAAGACTATCTGGCATTAAGGGTTATTTCATAGGGATAAGAATAGCTGTGATCAGTCTGTCACGGCAGGGCGATCGCTTTTTTGACTAGTCAATCTGGTTATAATATTTGTATTACTCAAGCTAAAAATCATGTATAAAATTAAAATCCGCAAAGTTGGC
>JBCBIN010000538.1:0-1738 GCA_038524555.1 Cyanobacteria bacterium J06623_7
CTTGAATGAGATATTTATGTTCTTCCCCGTCGAAACATGCTAGTAGTTCGGGAATCTGGTTGTGCTGACCCAACTGGTCTAAAAGTTTTGCCTCCTGCTCGAATAGTTCTGTAGCCTTGGCGATCGCTTTTTTACTTTTAACCTCGGGCAAAAATTGCTTGATCACGCATTTGGGCTTAGATGGCTTTAATTCGTCGATCGCTAAAAAAGTTCGACCAAAACTACCCCGACCCAAAAGGCTAATTCCACGGTAGCGATTCATTAACAGTAATTGGCTATTGCATCTCTGGCATAATTCGCTGTGGTCAAGATTTACGTGCAAACAATTGGGGTTAAGGCACTGACTAATCATGGTCGGCAGAGGGAAAAATCGCCTTCAATTATATGTCTGGTAAGAGGCAAGCAACCTCGCTCAATCTACGGTATTTAAGCAACCTAGAGGAAAAAAAGCTGGGAAATATATGTGTTTTTACAGAGTTAATTGCCATTATCTAAAATGTTGTCTAGATGTTGTCTGAATATTGTCCAGATAAAGTTAAAGTTAGCCGTAGCGCTGTTTTTACTCGTAGTTTATGCTCCAGTTCTCCTCTAGCGGGGGTCGGCTAATAAAGTTATATGCTTTATATGCTGAGAGTTAACTGCAAGTATCCAACTTAATTTAAACTAATGAAGCCAACAATTGAAGCTATTTCGGCAATTCCTCAAGCTAATCAACCAGAATATTTACTCGTGGTGCTGCATGGTTGGGGAGCTAATTATCAAGATTTTGTACCCTTCGCCAAGGTGCTAAATCTACCCAATTTTGGCTATATGTTTCCCAATGCTCCCTTCGAACATTTTCAGGTACCTGGGGGTCGAGCCTGGTATGCTCTCGAAGACAAAAACTTTAGCGGTTTGTCTGAAAGTCGGCAGCTACTATTGGATTGGTTAAATTCTCTAGCAGAAACTACCGGCGTTCCCCTCGAAAAGACAATTATGGCGGGCTTTTCTCAAGGAGGCGCTATGACCCTAGATGTGGGCTTAACTCTACCCCTGGCTGCGGCCTGTAGTTTTAGTGGCTACTTACATTACGAGCCCCAACCTCAGTCGGATATAACTTATCCTCCTACCCTGATCGTTCACGGACGACAAGATCCGGTCGTACCTTTACAGGCGGCAACCAAGGCTAGGGATGAATTAACCAAGATCGGTGTTTCCGTCCAGTATCAAGAATTTGACATGGCTCACGAGGTAAAAGATGAAGCGATCGCTTTATTCAAAGAATTCATACTGGGGATAATTTCCTAGACTGCCAGGGTGCTGTGGTCATAAATCTATTCTGTTTACTGATGGGCTACTCGGGCAATCCCTCAGTATAATGGCATAACTATCTAAAATAGTTAATTATCAAGCAAGTTGCTCTATTTTTGGCGTGTGTAATGCTATTACTTACAGCTTTGTCGTCTATCTAAATCAAAACTGTAAGCCGAGTGCCACTCTGGCGACATTACTTGAGAATCGACAACTATTTTTAAGCGAGAAGTAAGTATTGTTAGCTCAAAATGTTAAATAGTTTAAAGTCGCTGCTAGAGGAGTTAGAACAAATTTGGCAGACGAATTTAGCCCAGGCTGATACTGTATCGGTGGCTTCTAAACCTCAGAAAATCAACAATCTGTTTAATGATATATACGAGCAGTTAGATCGAGTCTGTTCCGATACCCAAAATGAGTTTCACTTAATTCAAACGTTTGTCCGACC
>JBCBIN010000539.1:0-1696 GCA_038524555.1 Cyanobacteria bacterium J06623_7
GCTTTACATTAATCGACCTGCCTTTCATCAGATATACAAGGTAAAAACACGATAATTTTATAGTTTGAGACAGATCTTATTGGCTTCTTTATCTAAGCAGATGAACTTTATTTACCGTGTGATTTGCCGCACAAATTAAATTGAGCCACGATCGCGATAATTTTATCGATTGCCTGACGAACTTCTCGCTGTTCTAATTCAGAGTTATTAACTAAAATGCTGAACACGAGAGTCTCCTGTTCGGGCATTGAAAGATATCCTGATAGCGCCCCCACTCCCGTGAGGGTTCCGGTTTTTGCCGCTAGATTACCCTGTAGGTTAGTGCCCACGAAGCGTCTGGTTAAAGTTCCATTAGTTCCCGCCTGTGCTAGAGACTGACGATAAGCATGAGCGAGGCTAGGGGATAGGTCGGACATTGCCCGTAAGAGTTTGACTAGGGTTTGGGGACTTACTAAGTTTTGACGAGATAGTCCCGAAGCATCTACCAACACGTATTCTGAGGGAGCAATACCAATTTGCTGGAGACTCTGGTTGATAGCGGCAATTGCCGTATCTTGCTCTAGTTTTCTCGCGAGGATTTTGCCTAAGGCTTCCGCATATAGGTTGTTACTCTGTTGATTAATTTCAGCCAGTATGTCCCTAAGAGGTGGAGCAGAGATAGCAATTAATTCCGTATCAGTAAAGTTAGCGGCAGATTCACTTACAGTCCCCCGGGTTACTGTAATATTGGCTTCTGACAAATGAAAGCGGAGTGATTCTAAAAAGTATCGTGCGGGATCGAGCACTGCTAAATCCCAAACATCGGGACGTTCGTTAACCGCTAATTCTCCCCGTAGCTTTAATAGCGGCTTACCCAAATCGCCATCAATTTCGATCGCATATTCAATATCGGCTTTGCCCGTAGTGGCTTGATTAACTACCTGCCACTGTTGAGCCGCGATCGCATCATTCCAGAAAAATTTAACCGGCTGTCCCACCTGTTGGGGTAAGAGAGTCAGGGTAGCCGTATTTTCATTGAGTATGGTGCTGTTAACCGCCGTAGCGAAGTAGCTATGGACATCGAGCCATTCCCAGGTAGGATTAATTGCCGGTGCTGCCAGATAGCTATCGTCAATAATTAAGTTTTCAATCCGTTTGATACCCCGCTCTTGCAACTGATGTACTATATCTTTTAGGCTTTGGCTTGATAAAGTGGGATCTCCTTGTCCTTTTAAGCGCAAAGAAGTTAAGACTGGTGCTGTGCCCTCGCTATAGATGGGAGTTTTAAGCTGATAGTCTGCCCCTAGTTCTAATAGTCCTGCTGCCGATACCAGAAGCTTAGCCGCCGAAGCCGGATTAAAAAACTTATCTCCTGCCAGACTGTAAATCGATTCCCCTGCCAGAGTTTGCACTTCAATGCCCCAACGCGATCGCTTGAGCTGAGGATGTTCAATAATCGCCAAAACTTCCTGTTCTAAACGATCCTCCATTGCAGATTGGCGATCGTCAAGACAGGCTCTGGGAGGCAACTGCCCTAAACGAGGTAACTCCGAGGGCGACTCCTCGACGGCTAAAACTGGAGCAATAAAGTTAAAATTGCCAAATAAACAGCAGACCGAGCAAATCAAGGAAAAATAACCTACGGCAAATCTCATTAGTTGTTTTAATTAATTTCAATTAATTTTGAGACATTCTAGTTTATTCGTTTGGGTGACTG
>JBCBIN010000540.1:0-1681 GCA_038524555.1 Cyanobacteria bacterium J06623_7
CATAAGCCCATCGTTTTTTATTTGGCAGGGTTAAAAGCACCCCAAGCTAAAATGTATCGCGATGCTGTAACTATTATTAGCAATCACCTCTCCGCCTCAATTCCGGTCATCAATCGCGATCGCCAAACCACTGATGAATTAAGTCAGATTGGCATTAAAATTGCCAAAAAGCCGAGTGAAATTCCTGAGATTCTTAAAGCAGAATTAGCATCGGTGGAATATCGTTAAAGACCTTTCTCCATCCCTAACATTTAATATGATGGGACTGGACTAATAATGTCCGATTGAGCTGACGCCAAAAGCGACCGTAAAATGTATAAATTATATGACTTTCTACCCTCTGGCAATGGCTATAAAGTACGCTTGTTGTTAAATCTCTTAGATATTCCCTATGAAAGAGTAGAGCTAAATATCCTCGCGAAAGAAACCCGCACCCCAGAGTTTCTGGCCAAAAATACTCAGGGTAAAATTCCCCTGCTAGAAATTGACGGCGATCGCTTGCTGGCAGAATCCAACGCTATCTTATATTATCTGGGTCGGGATACCGAGTTTTTTCCCACCGACAGATATCTTCAAGGCCAGGTTATGCAGTGGCTGTTTTTCGAGCAGTATAGTCACGAACCCTACATTGCTACAGCCCGCTACTGGATTAGTATTCTACAGCAGCCAGAAAAGTATCGAGAACAGTTAGCTCACAAGCACCGATTGGGAAATGCCGCCCTAGCAGTTATGGAGCGACACCTAAAAGAACGAGAATTTATGGTGGGGGACACCTATACCATTGCTGATATTAGCCTGTATAGCTATACTCACGTTGCCCATGAAGGGGGATTTGGTTTGAGTCAGTATGCCGCAGTTAGAGCTTGGTTAAACCGCATTGAGGCACATTCCCGACACCGACTAATTACCCAACCGTAGCCGAGTTCAACTAAAGACGATTTCCGTTCTAGCTCCGATCCATGTATGAATAAAAACAAGATTCTAGGCGCTTTAGGCATATTTCTGCTGGTTTTCAGCCTGGCAATTGGCTGTGGATCTAATAGTTCATTACAATCTCACCTTGATCGCGATCACGATGAAACTATTGTCATTGGTTATAGTAATTGGGTTGGCTGGTGGCCTTGGGCGATCGCCGAGCGAGAGGGAATTTTTGCTCGCAACAACATTAAAGTCGAGCTGAAGTGGTACGACAGCTATTCCGAGTCGATGGAAGCCTTTGCCGCAGGACAGTTAGACGGCAACTGTCAGACTCTCAATGATACGGTTTCTTTTGCCGCCGCTGCCGTTAATGGCGAAGTGATAGTTTTGGTTAACGATAATTCTGCAGGCAATGACAAAATTATTGTAGCTTCAGAAATTAACCGCATTGAGGACTTAAAGCAACAAAAAGTAGCCCTAGAAGCAGGTGTAGTCAGTGATTTTCTGCTCAGTTTGGCGTTGGAATCTCGGGGTATGAAGCGAACCGATCTAGAAATTGTCGATCTAGAAACCAGTGCTGCGGTAGTGGCTTTTACAACCAAACAAACCGATGTGGTTGGTGCTTTTGCTCCTTATTGGCCGATTGCCCTAGAGCGAGCAGGTGCTAGAGAACTAGTTTCTTCGGCGGATTTTCCCGGCTCGATTCCTGATTTATTGGTGGTGAGCCAGAAGCTAATTGACGAGCAGCCAAAAATAGTTTTGG
>JBCBIN010000541.1:0-1656 GCA_038524555.1 Cyanobacteria bacterium J06623_7
TCTCGACCGCTTAACCGAACGCTTTGGGTCTAAAATCGATGTAGAAAACGTGGGTATGGTCGAGAACAAACTTAATATCTAGCGGGCGATCGATTAGTTCTTGTGGTGGGGTAACATCACTTTCCAAACCACTTAGAAGAGCCTCAATTTGCTTAGAACTGCTGCCGGGATGTTCGGGAACTACTACGGCAAAGCCATGGGAAGCTAAATGTTGTGCCAGATAAGTAAAGGTCGTGAGGTCGCTACCCAAACCATGAGAAATGACCACCAGGGGTAATTTGGCTGGGTCGGTTTTTTCTCTCTGGGGAATATATAGCTCGATGGGAAATTGACGCTCGCGACGATGATCGTTCATAGTTAGCTTTTGCTGTCGATAGCGATATTCACCGGGAACTAGTAAATTGAAGTTTCTCAAAGCCCTTGCCTTGACTCCATTTCTGAGTTGTCGGTGCTCGTTTCTAGCTTGTTGCTCCACTGCGGCGATCGCCATAGCATTACGTTGAACTACCCGACTGAGGTTCTTGAAAATTTCAAATCCCTGACGGGAATCAACCCGCAGAGCATTAGTGGGAAACTTCTTCAGCACGTTGAGGGGAGTCAGTCCCGAATCTGTATCCGCTGCTGCCAAAATTAACGCCGAACGCAGGGCATAAAAACCCGGTTGACGAGCATTGGTTTTAACTACCTGGGATACTCGCTTGAGAATTATTTCTCCCTGAAAAGAATAGAGAAACTGTGCGATCGCCAAATGACTAAAGTCGGCGCTGGTGGTTAAACCCACCTTAAACTGTTCTAGCTGTTCTGGGGTAAGAAAGTCCGCATAGCTTTTGAGCTCATCCTCAATTTCTCCCGTCTTTGCATAGGTTTCTAGAGCATCAACCGAAACATCAAATTCTAGTACGCCATAGCTTAAAATTACCCGATCTGCGGCGATCACTGGGTGGTTCGCGAAGAGATTAACTCCAACACAACAACCTAACTGCAACATTCCTAGGGTTAGCCAAGACCAGATTTGGTTGCGAAAAACTAGGTAATTTGCCATGACTATCAATAACGTCTCAATACTCCCCCTGTTGTAACATTTTCCTTCGATTTAATTGATGCCACCCCTCAATCTTGCCATTTTATTTGTCATTTCCGTGATGAATAATCGATCGCCGTCTACCTTTTGTTTTAAAATTAACTCTTCTCGTCTTACGCTCCCTCCCACTACTTAAAATTATCTAACACTTGGCAATATGAAACAGCTTCAAGGAAGAGACTTGCTGGGCACTGCAGACCTCAGCCCAACCGAAATTAGCGACATTTTAAAACTAGCTCGTCAGCTTAAGAGCCAAGAAATTGAGCTTAAAGCAGATAAAGTTCTGGGTTTGCTATTTTATAAAGCCTCTACCCGCACCAGAGTTTCGTTTACCGTGGCGATGTATAAACTGGGAGGACAGGTAATCGATCTCAATCCCAGCGTTACCCAGGTAGGTCGCGGCGAACCGATTGAAGATACTGCCCGAGTGCTCGATCGCTATCTAGATATTTTGGCAATTCGCACCTATGCCCAGGCAGACTTAGAAACCTTTGCCAACTATGCTCAAATTCCGGTAATTAACGCCCTGACAGATTTGGAGCATCCCTGCCAGATTTTAGCGGACTTGATGACCG
>JBCBIN010000542.1:0-1637 GCA_038524555.1 Cyanobacteria bacterium J06623_7
AAGACAGAGTAGACACAAAAGTTTATATCGACATTAAGTGCTAGGGGTAGAATGATCGAGCGGTTTCTCTACGAAAAATCTGTAACATATCAAGAATGCTTGATCATTCCTTTTGTCTATAGCCGCATTGAAAGTCAGAATATCTATTCCTATGTCTTACTCTCAGAACAAGGCTATACGAGCAGTCTACACCAAGCCGAGAACCCAGCTCAGGTCTATGGACAAGATTTGCCGGGGATTATCGCGATCGCCCAACAACACCTAGATACCCAAGTAACTCTAGAAGGATCGAACTATTTTCGTCAGCGCTATACCTATCGTCATAACCTGATTGTTATTCATCAGCAGGGAAACAAGTGCTTTTACGACCACTATGCCCCAACTAAATTAATTAATATTGCTGCCCCCAAACTTTTTAGCGACCCTGTAGGCTGTGTAGAGTGGGTTAAGTCGGGATTAGAACGCAATCAGATTAACTAACTAATTAGTTTCTTGCACCACTACAAAAGGCTGAACGATAAGAGCCGTAAACTGTTTTTCTGGAGTCTGATTCCATTCTGTAAGCTGCTCGACAGTGGGCTTCGCAATTGACTGACTGCCAATCCAACCCTGTACTGTAGCGGTATTGTCTTCGGCTATCGCCACGGCAACTTCGGATAAATCTAGCTGGCGATCCACAACGATAATGGCATCTCGTTTGGCGTGAGGCTGTAAATCTTTCCAGGAGATATCTGCTACGTCTTGTTCTAGCTTTTCTTTTAAACCAGGCATATTAAATAAATTGTTAATTTATATTGTTCCGATTATCTTAAAGCGATTTCTGTCCGGTTCGCAAACTAACTAGAGCCGCGATCGCTTCGGCTAAGATACTAATGAGACGATATAGCGCTACCGCCGCAATTTCTGTAGGAAACAGAGCATCATTAAGCAGTCCGAAGGCAGTAACTTCAAAGACACCTAAGCCTCCCGGTGCCCCCGGTACGACTAGACCGAGCAGCCAGGCAAAGCTAAAGGCAGCTAGCAACTGGGGTATTTGTTGCCAGGTTACAGTTTGTAGAGCCAGAAAGGTACAGATAAATCCTGCCCCACGTAAGAGAACAAACCCCATCTCACCCAAAAAAGGTAATAAAGGATATTGACTCAGACGAATTGTCTCGGCTTGATGGGCATCGGTCTTGTTTTTACGCCGACTCAAACGGTGCAGTAAAGGATTGAGGATGCGCGGTTGTATTCCTCCCAGCACGGCGACTAACGCCCCTAATTGCAGCCAGATTTTCGCGTCCTGATTAACTCCAACTCCCGCGATGGTACTGCTGACCAAACCAATTAATAAAGCTGCTGCCGCCATTAACAGTGGTTCTAGCAGAACACTGAGGGTTGCTGCCCCTCTGGAACCACCCTTTTTGCCCACAGCGGTAATTCTGCCGTAGAAGTGCCAGATATTGCCGGGGGAATATTTAGCGATATTGGTAACAAGATAAACGCGAATGCCTTCTCTCACCCCTAGAGGCTGTTGAAAAATCCTGAGAATCCACGTCCAAACCCAACCAGACCAAACGTGAGCGAGAATAGTTATGGCTGTGGCGATCGCTAGAATCAACCATCCCTGAGAATCCATCTGTATTGCTGCTACCTCG
>JBCBIN010000543.1:0-1628 GCA_038524555.1 Cyanobacteria bacterium J06623_7
TACAAGAGGTCTACTTATAGCTTAAAGCTGAAAACAGATTTATCTCAATCAAACTAATTCACCTCAGACGCAAAATATGACGCTTTATGACTAACTAACTAACAAAGCGATCGAGTATGAGATTTTATTAGTAGGTATGAATACTAAAAAAGCTTTTAAAAAAAATGGTACAAGAATCAACTGTTGTAGTTACCGGAGCATCCTCAGGTGTCGGTTTATATGCAGCTAAGGCATTGTGCGATCGCGGTTGGCATGTAGTTATGGCTTGTCGTAACTTGCCGAAAACGGAAAAAGTGGCAGCAGAAGTTGGTCTGCCCCAAGACAAATATAGTATTATTCATTTGGACTTGGCATCCTTAGATAGCGTTCGTAAGTTTGTTGGTGATTTTCGTGCTACCGGCAGATCTTTAGATGCTTTAGTCTGTAATGCAGCAGTTTATTTACCCCTAGAGAAAGAACCTCAGCGCAGTGCCGAAGGCTATGAATTATGCGTTGCTACCAATCATTTGGGTCATTTTCTGTTGTGTAATCTCATGCTAGAGGATTTGCAAAAGTCCCCCGCAGCGGAAAAAAGATTGGTGATTCTCGGCACCGTTACTGCCAATCCCAAAGAAATTGGCGGTAAAATTCCCATTCCCGCACCACCAGATTTAGGCAATTTACAGGGTATGGAATCTGGTTTTAAAGAGCCCGTAACGATGATCGACGGTAAGAAATTTAAGCCGGGGAAAGCTTACAAAGACAGCAAGCTCTGTAACATGCTAACGATGCGTGAACTACATGATCGCTATTATGAATCGACAGGCATCATTTTCAATGCTTTATATCCAGGCTGTGTCGCCGAGACGGGTTTATTCCGTAATCATTATTCTCTGTTCCGCACTATCTTCCCCTGGTTTCAGAAAAAGATTACTGGTGGCTATGTAACCGAAGCCTTAGCGGGCGAAAGGGTGGCAAAAGTAGTTGCCGATCCTAAATTCAATCAGTCGGGAGTTTACTATAGCTGGGGCAATCGTCAGCAAGAAGATCGTACCGCTTTCGTCCAGGAAATTTCTGATGAAGCAATGGATGATAATAAGGGCAAACGCCTTTGGGAATTGAGTGAAAAGTTAGTTGGCATGGCTTAAATCTGGCGATCGCCAAAGAATTACATAAATTTATAAAAATACTCAATAAGCAGTTATGAAACTTAAAATCGGTAGATTATGCCTTGCCATGGCGATATCAGTGGTGGGGTTAGTTTCCCTACCCAAAATTTCTACCGCTCAAGAAGCTACACCCGAAAATCTTGAGACATCAGATGCGCCATCTTCTCTCATACTTTATGGCAGTACTAGATCTCGTTCTCAAGTAGTAGCCTGGTATTTAGCAGAATTAGGAATTGACTATCAAGCAGAAGCAATAGATCTGGGTGCGGGAGAAAACGAACAGCCCGAATATTTGGCCATTAATCCGATGGGGAAATTACCTGCTTTAGTGGACGGCGATTTTAGCATTTGGGAATCAGGCGCAATTCTCTGGTATTTGGCTTATAAATATGACGATATGCCGTCAGAATTAACCGAGCAAGCCCAGATCGTGCAGTGGATTTTGTTTGCTAATTCTACTTTGGGTAACGGGCTGTTTTT
>JBCBIN010000544.1:0-1610 GCA_038524555.1 Cyanobacteria bacterium J06623_7
CGGCTCTTAAAATATCATGACATTATTGAGAATAAATAACAAGAATTTGGGTGGACAACAGAAATACTTCTATAGCCAATAAGTATTGCTGCTGATGAAATAATTGTTAGTATTTTCAAGCTATCTGAGCGATTATTTCCCAATCTTATTGCGTTTTGTTGTGAACTACTCTGGCTATAAACAAAAATGCTAATATTGCCAGATAGATGATAATAATTCCTATTATCTTATGAGAGGAGTAGTAAGTTATGGCAGAACAAAACGAGCAACTTGCTGCTAACTGGTAAAGCTTGTGAGCCTATCTGTCTAACAATATATTCCTCTTATTTTTCTGAATCAGATAACCCACCCGTAAATCTAAGTAACTCCACCCTATCGCTCGCCTGGTTGTGATCGAGAATAACAATAGATCCTAACAATCTGATTGGCTAGACTGAAAGTGAAATTATTTTTATCCTTAAACAACCAGCAAGAATTTTACTGCCAACTCCAGCAGAAAATTAACGCAAGTATTACTAGCGATGGTTTTGAAAATTGTCTCTTAATTCCGCCTCAGATGGGAAGGGGTAAGACTCGTACCTTTAACTTTGCTTCGGGATTACAGCTATACATTCAGGAAAACTCAACTCACGAGGCTATTAGTTTAGAAGCGGAATTAAATTACCTATCTTTAGTAATGAGCTGGATGGTTCGAGGTACGGCGAATATGGCTTTAGGCAATCGCGATTGTTATCTATCTTCTCCCAGTCATCACATCTGCTACTTTAACGACGTCGAAGGTAAATTAGAGTTTTCCGCCAATAGTTCTGTCATCATGGTAGACCTCGCACTAGAGTCTTACTCTCCTCTATACGATGCGATCGCCCAATCCTCTTATTTCCCCCCACAAATAAAAAAATCTCTTTTAAATAGCCAGACAGGATATCACCGACAGCAACTTACCACCACTCCAGAGATGATGATGACCCTGCATCAGATTGTTAACTGTCCCTATCAAGGTTTAACCAAACAGCTATATCTGGAGAGTAAAGCCCTGGAATTGTTAACCCTCAATCTAAATTTATTAGAGACAGAATATAGTGGCGACAATGCAACGACGGCAGTTAAAGCCAGTGAAGTAGAACGTCTCTACCGAGTTAAAGAAATCTTGATTGAAAAGCTCGATCTCCCTCCGAGTCTTAACTCTCTGGCAAAACAGGTTGGCTTAAACGAATTCAAGCTCAAACAAGGATTCCGCGAGCTGTTTGATACCACCGTATTTGGTTTTCTTCATGATTATCGAATGGAGCGATCGCGTTTGTTATTAAAATCTGGGACTCATAACGTTACGGAAGTAGCCCAAACAGTTGGCTATAGCAACATGAGCCACTTTGCCGCCGCGTTTCGTAAAAAATATGGCATCAATCCCAGCCAGTATAGAAAATCGAGCTATCAATCCAGTATGTTGGATGAGGATTAGCGGACTTTAGGTTTACTAGTTTTTAGCTCTTATGCGTAGCGGTATCCTTTAGGACAGCTCTCAGAAAAACTTTAAAATTTGAGTTTCTTAGATAGACAAGCCAGAAAATTTTATCTTTGGAGAAGGTATTTAAAAGGTTTCAAGATTTTTT
>JBCBIN010000545.1:0-1563 GCA_038524555.1 Cyanobacteria bacterium J06623_7
GTCCTTTAGGGTAGCAGTATCCTTTAGGACTCGCTTCGCTTCGCGCATATTGACTGTTAACTGTTGACTGTTAACTGATTAAAGTTCTGCCGTTCTACCTTTTTGGGGAAATAGCCCCGCCGGTTTAATCTGCAAGAAAATAATAATTAAGGCAAAAACCATGACCTTCGCCATGCTGCTGGTGGCAAAAAAGAAGGCAAAATCTAATACTGGCTGGGGTGCCTGTAAGTTGGTCAGCATTAAAGCCAAAGTTCCCGAACCAATCAAGTAGTTCAGAATCCCGATGCCCATAGCGGCTAAAACCGTGCCGAAAAGATTTCCCACGCCGCCAACTACCACGACCATAAATGTATCGACAATATAATTTTGACCTGTATTTGGCCCCACCGAACCCAGCAGGCTAACCGCACAGCCGGCAATTCCCGCCAGCCCGGAACCCAAAGCAAAAGTTAGAGCATCTACCTGATCTGTTGGAATACCCAAACAGGAACTCATGGTACGATTTTGGGTCACGGCGCGAATTTTCAAGCCCCAAGTAGAGCGCTGTAAAAACCAATATACGCCCACCAGACAGAGTAGGGTCAAGACGATAATAAACAGACGGGCATAGGGAATCTGAAAACCCAGAGCGTCCGTGCCACCCCGCAGCCAAGAAGGAGCGGTCACATCGACGTTTCTGGCACTAAACCAGGCTCTAGTTAAGCTCGAATTACCGTCCAATAAATTATAAAAGGCGATCGCAATTCCTCCCGACAGCAATAAAATTAAAGCGATCGCGCGATTTTTAATCCTCGCCCAATCAGTACGCCTCTTCGCCAGCTGCATACCGCCCCAAAACAGCAGACAAAAAATGCCGATGGACATAAACAGTAGCCAACTAACGCTGCGAACTAGCTGACGCAAAATCAGACTAATACCCCAGGTTGCCAGTAAAGTTTCTAGTGGTCGCCCATATAGGAAGCGAATTGCTCCTCGCTCGAGAATCAAGCCCATAATTGCCGAAACGACAAAGGCGACCGGAATCGCCACGATGATATAGAAGCTAAACCAAGGTTCTCCCAGAGGCTTAAAAATATTCTGGACGACAAAAGTGGCATAAGCACCGATCATCATCAGTTCACCATGAGCCAAGTTAATTACACCCATCAGGCCAAAGACAATCGCCAAGCCTAAAGCGGCAATCAGCAAGACTGAACCAATACTAAAACCGTTAAATAAACCTTCAATTAATGTGGACACATTCTCTATAATTAATTTTTTTTGTTGCCAACAGCCCGGTATAGCTCTAAAGCTAAGAATAGAAGCATTCGGCAAGGGGTTACTGTATCACCGGAACATTAACCAGCGATCGGGTTGGCTCTGAAAAAAGCAGTCGATATTAAGCTATTAATACTCCATCAAAACAGCAATGAGTACGCCAATTAAACCTGACGCACTCGACTGTCAATCTCTCTTTAGAGTTATTCCATTAAGCTTATTACGCTTCTTTGTACTTGCCGCCTTTATTAGGATCGGTCCAGTCGCAAGCAAAGCCCTTAGTTTCTTGGACGAATTGATTCCAAG
>JBCBIN010000546.1:0-1386 GCA_038524555.1 Cyanobacteria bacterium J06623_7
CTACAGCTTGACAAGCCAAAAGCAGATCGAGATAATTAGAGATTGGGCATCAAATAACTTGCTCGGAGCGGGTTGAAATGTAAAATGCCGCAGTTGAATTTAGCAGTTAAGACTCAATTGGTCCGACTCTCATGTCTGCCTGGCTGCTATTTATCTCTGGGCTACCCTAACGGCAATCTTAGAACACAAAAATTTATGACTTACGCAATTGTAGAAATCGGTGGAACGCAAATCAGAGTCGAGCCGGGTCGTTTTTACGACATTAACCTCCTAGCTGCCGAACCTGATTCTGCCTACACCATAGATAAAGTTTTATTGGTTAACAATGATAGTGAAGTCAGCGTGGGTCGCCCCTATGTTGAAGGTGCTACCGTTGAAGGTACAGTCATGCGCCACCGACGGGGCAAAAAAGTCATTGTCTATAAAATGCAGCCCAAGAAGAAAACTCGCAAAAAGCGCGGTCATCGTCAAGAATTGACTCGCTTGATGATTGATTCGATTAGCCTGAACGGTTCTGTCGTCGCCAAAGCTGAAGCTGAGAGTAGCACAGCACCCGCTACAGCAGGATAATAGATAATACTGTAATTATAATTTAGTCACAACAGAGGAAAATAATATGGCTCACAAGAAAGGAACGGGTAGTACTCGTAACGGTCGCGATTCTAACTCCAAACGTCTAGGCGTTAAGCGCTATGGCGGTCAGGTCGTTACTGCTGGCAGTATTTTAGTCCGTCAGAGAGGCACTAGCGTCTACCCTGGTAACAATGTCGGTCGCGGTAAAGACGACACTTTATATTCTCTCATCGACGGCGAAGTGAAGTTCGAGCACAGAACTAGAAGTCAGAAGAAAGTGAGCGTTTATCCCCTCGCTGGCTAAAGTTTGATGGCAATTTAGTAATTAATTTACACAGAATTAATTTACCTAGTTAGATAGCACTTATCTAATTATCTAGCACTCACCTTGGTGGGTGTTTTTTTTCGCCTCTTATTTTTTAGCCATTGCAGAGGTCGCGATCGCGCGAGACAAAATTAATTTGCCTAGCTAGCTTAGATATTATTTAGGTAACGACATCTAGCAATAGTCAATTAATCACAGAACTTTATACTTCATACCTATGTTCAATTCCGAAGACGATCTCAATCGCGATCTCGCGCAAAATTCCCGAGGCAATAATGCCGATCCCAATCTCGAACGGATTGATGCAGGAGTTTCTTCAGAAAGCGTCGCTATTCGCAAAAAACAGCTTGAGAGTATCTTTACTAAGCTGATTATCTTTGGCTTGGCCTTAGGAACAGTTTTGGGTCTGGGGGCATACTACCTAATGCACCGCTTTGGACTGACCAAAAAACCATATCAGCTCGAACAAGAAAGAATTGAAAGAGAAC
>JBCBIN010000547.1:0-1244 GCA_038524555.1 Cyanobacteria bacterium J06623_7
CTTAAGTCGGCGATAAATACCGCTCCCCACTCCAAACCCTTAGCGGCATAGATAGTCATCAAAGCAACGGCATTACTAACTGCCACCACCGGTCGCGGGACGGCTACATCTTCTTGACACAAGCGCCGGAGGCGACGCACTACCCCAAACAAATCGTAAGTTCCTTGTTCGAGATTTTTTACTAGCTGCCGCAATCCCTGCCAATCTGCCAATCTTCTCTCTGCTCCCGGTAAATTAGCGATCGCCGCCGTATATCCCGTCAGACGGTCTGCATGTTGTAAAACTCGGGAGGGCATTTCTCGTTGGCGAGACTTCAATAGCTGCTGGAGGGTAGCCTTAGGACGAGCTAACTCGGGTAATTCGAGGCTGGATAAGTTATCCCACCAACAGCCAGGGGTTTTTCGGTCGAGAGAGGACGCAATTTGCATGAGAATCTGATCGCTGACGGCAAAAAAGGGACTCCGCAGCACCGCAACTAAAGCAATATCATCTTCTGGGTCAGCCAAAAAACGTAAAAGAGCGATCGCATCTTTAGCTTCTCTGGTAGCGAGCAGATTTCCCCCGCCGGCTGGGGCAACAGGAACGCCAACTGCGGCTAGAGCTTCGCTATACACCTCTAGGGGTTTCCAGGTACGAGTCAAAATAGCAATATCTCGGGGTTCAATCGGTCGCGTCTGTTGAGTCTGCTTATCAAACACCGGCATTTGCTGATCCAGCATGTGCTTAATTTTTGCTGCCAGGGTGAACGCCTCAACTCGCTGTCGTTGTCCCTTATTGGGCTTGGGTGGTTTATTTCCTGCTTCGCTAAGGGGGTCGCCAATAGTCAATACTTGGAGATAGTTAAAATTAGCGCCACTATCTCCGGTAATGGGTGTCTCGGTGCGAAAGGCATTGAGGTCTTGATGATTTTCTGCCAGTAGGGGGGCAAACATCTGGTTCAAACGAGTTATCAAACCGGCATGAGTGCGAAAGCTGGTGCTGAGAATTACTTCTTTACCACCGTTATGCAGAATGCGATCGCGAAACTGTTGAAAGACGCTAATATCTGCCCGACGAAAACCATAAATAGACTGTTTGATATCCCCCACTATAGTCAACTCAGTATTCGCGGTGAGAGTTTCCAATAGTTCGGCTTGGGTCGGGTTGGTATCCTGAAATTCGTCAATTAAAAAGACCTGCCAGCGCTGAGTATAATAATCTCCTACAGATTTATGGGCTAGTGCCTGTAAAGCATATAGTTCTAG
>JBCBIN010000548.1:0-1065 GCA_038524555.1 Cyanobacteria bacterium J06623_7
CCAGGAACGCCCAAAATCTTCTCCCCCAATTCATTTTGATGCCCAATTAGGAGTAGCAGTTAAAAGTAAAACCGCCTCGGGAACAACCCAAAAACCAGTGCTGTATAGCTGGCTAGAATATCATCAAGAGCAAAAAAATCGCGCCGAAGCCGTCCGGGTACTGTATGTTGCCCTCACCAGAGCGAGAGATTATTTATTCTTAAGTGCTGCCGAACCTTACAAAGGAGAATTAAATCGCCTTCAGAAAGGAATTGCCGCTGCTAACGTACCCACCTCGACCATACCTTACAGTGCCGCCAAAGCTTTACCCCCAGTACCCGGAATTCCCCCGCTTCCACAGCATCTACCACCACTACTGTTAAATTCTCTTGGTTCTGGCTTAGCTGAATTACCTGTAACTGCCCTAACCGACTACGCTCGCTGTCCCCAAAGATTCAAACTGCACTTTATCGACGGACATCCAGGCTTGGGAGAAGGACTAGCATACGGGATGCAGACCGGAACCTTAGTACACAAAGCCCTAGAACACAATCTGACTCAACCTCAGGACCTCTTACCCTTTGCCGAAGCAGACTGGGAACAGTCCGTATTTAACGAAGCGATCGCTCTAGCCATGAGGTTCTTCAAACTCCCTCTCTATCAACAGCTACGTCAGACAGCGATCGCCAAAGAACAGCAGATTAGTTTTAAACTTGCCGACCTAACTTTTAACGGCGTCATTGACTTAGTGGGTCGAGATTGGGTACTCGATTACAAAAGCGATCGTCTTATGCACCCCACAGACCACCGGTTTCAACTCTGGATCTATGCCGCAGCGCTACAGCGTCCTCAAGCTCATATAGTCTATTTGCGTCACGATAAGATTCATACCTTCACTGCCGAGGAATTGACAGAAATAGCTATGGACGCTCATGACCTCGCCCAAAAAATAAGCCAGGGAGACTATACTGCCACCCCGACTACCGAAAAATGCGCTTACTGCCCCTATCTTGCTGCCTGTGAATCAGCATCTATCTAAACGGTTAACCTGCCAACTGTTCTTTAGGACTGATAACTGTTTACTGA
>JBCBIN010000549.1:0-1044 GCA_038524555.1 Cyanobacteria bacterium J06623_7
TCAAACCTCATATTGATACTCCCGATATCGTGCTCAAGCGAGGTGTTGGTTCCTGTGGTGAATATCTGGGATTATTACTGGCGCTGTGTCGTCTCAATGCTGTAGACCTGTCGCAGCAAATTAGTTTCCGAGCCAACTGCCGTTTTTGCGGCCTGGATAATAATATCTGTATCCATAGACAAGTTATCGTTGTCGGCAAGATATTTCTGGCGATATTCCGAACTCAGGGGGGGCATTTGTTCGCAATGGTAGGGCTTAAGCTGATACTTGATGCTCCAAACCTCTAAAACTGCTTTCCAGCCAAATATGTGGCGCTGGTTCCCCCGAAAGCGATCGAACTTAAACACGGCAATGCGCTGTCCATCCTTAACCTCTTCGGTAAAATCCATGCCGATCGCTTTAACCTCGCGAATTTTTTGCCGGTCGGTTTCTGCCGGAAGGGCAATACGCCACTCCAAATCTTCGATCTCGATGGGGTCTAGGGGAGAAATTTCCTCGGTATAGGACATTTCTACTAAGTAACCATTAGAAAGAGCATAGTTTTTTTTCCGGTTGTAGTGAAAATAGAGGGGATGGATAAAAGTGCGATCGCGATACTGTAGTTCGTAATTGGGTTCGGCATTGGGATTATCGCGGATATAGACCTCGCGATCGGCATAGGCGACATAGAGAGTTCCCCCAGCTTCTGGGCTATCGAAAGCCAGCCCTGTAGGCGCAGGAAAGGGGGTTAAGACGCTAAAGATAGTTTCTCCCGTTGCCCGATCTAGGCAGTAGACAGTTTGTTCTAGGGTATCCGTCAGCCAGATTTCTTCCGAGTGAACGGTAATATTTTCTAAGCCAATCCCCGGAGCATAAAAATGGGTAATTTTAGTTGCTTTGTCGCGATCGTAAACTAATATTTTGCCCTGTCGCTGGCTGGTTAAATAAATCGTTGACTCCCAAACCGCAATGCCATCAACATCATCGTCCAAACGCAAAAATAGCTGTGGCTCAAAATCCCTGGCGATTAAAGAACAGCAGTAGACGCATTCTCGATTGGTAAAC
>JBCBIN010000550.1:0-958 GCA_038524555.1 Cyanobacteria bacterium J06623_7
TATAGCAATCGAAGTATAGGTTAGGACGTTTGTTTAACAGCTAAATCTACTCTTTCTCGAAAGTCATCAATACTACCTTTTGATTTTCTAACTCTATTTTTAATTGAAAACCAACAATGTTCTATCTTGTTCAAATCAGGGGAATAAGGAGGTAAATACAGAAGCCTACAACCTGCTAATTCAACCAATTCTCTGATTCTTTCGCCCTTATGAAATGTAGCGTTGTCTAAGATTAGTACCTTACCTGCTTCTAATTTAGTCAGTAGTTGTTCTTCTAGCCATTTCTCGAATACGGTACGGTTACAAGAACCCTCAAAGGTCAGTGGGGCAATTAGTTTACCTTGGCATAAGCCACTAACTATACTGACTCTTAGACTTCTTTTTCCAGACTTTAAATCGTAAAATCTTTTCCCCTTGAGATTCCATCCATAACCGTAATCTTCTCGATTGTCCATTCCAGACTCGTCAATATAGACTCGGTCTTCAGGTTTGGTTTTACTAATTTCTAGTTTAAACTTTTGTCTTTTTTCTTCATCTCGTTCTTGATACCCATAAGTTTTTTTTTCGAGTGTAGTTCAGTTTTTCTAATGCTTTTCCTATAGTGCGATCGCTTATTTTCTCTGCCCACTTCTCTGCCATTTCTTTTTGGGTTAGGCTTCCATGCACCTGAGCAAACTGTTCAAATTTTTCTAAATCGATAATTTTGGGATTATAACCTTTTTGATATCCTACTTCAGCCTTATAGTCTCCTGTTTCTTCTCTTTTTCTCAGCCAGAGATTGATTGTATTACGGCTCATTTTAAAAATTCGGCTTGCTTCTGTCTTGCTCATTCCTTCATCGATCGCATTAATTACTTTTTTTCTCAAATCGTAACTATAAGGAACTGGCATTTTAGTTCTCTGTTTATACTCTCCTCTACCTCTTTATTCTGTCCTAATCTTTGCTTCGATTGCTATA
>JBCBIN010000551.1:0-858 GCA_038524555.1 Cyanobacteria bacterium J06623_7
AGAGCCGATCTAGTTAGATCGCGACTATCAATAGTTTTAAGATCGGCAAGAAATAAGATCCGTCCGCGCAGATGAGGAAGGCGGAATAAGTTTAATTAGCTGTCATGAATAACTTGAATTTTAGCGAAAAGGATAAGTTAATTAAAGTTTTAAAATATGGCGCGATCGCTTTATTGATTGCTGGCGGTATTTATTTTGCTAGTCAAGTCAGCATCGAAGAGATTCGTGGGATAGCAGCAGAATTAGGGGTTGGGGGGTTCGCGATCGTATTTGCCCTGCGTCTAACTAGCGTTATTATTCCTGCCCTTCCCGGTACGGCTTATTCGGTATTGGCTGGAGGCTTGTTTGGTTTTGTACCTGGTCTAATGGTGATTTGCCTAGCAGATCTGGTGTCGTGTAATCTTAGTTTTTATCTGTCGCGCCAACATGGTCGAGATTTTATTACTAAGTTAGTGGGCAAGAAATTTATCAATCGGATCGATCGCTTTAGTCAGAAAAACCTAGAGAAGAATTTTTGGCTAACTACGGGGTTATTGATGACTGGCTTATTCGATTTTGTTGCCTATGGCGTGGGCTTAACTAAAACACCCTGGCGTAAGTTTGCCCCGGCTTTGGTAATTAGTATTGCTCTTTCCAATCCGCCGATTGTGGCTTTGGGAGCGGGATTACTAGAATCGGGAAAATTGTTGCTGGGATTTGCCCTACTGGGTGTACTTGCTTTGGGTGTATTGACCGCAATCTTGCAGAAAAGACAAAAATAGTAGGTGTTGCTGGTTTACATAGCTCTAAGCTCTAAGCTATAAGCCTTTGAATTATAGAAATATATTCGTTTTAAATAAGAATGATGCCAGCTTAATT
>JBCBIN010000552.1:0-844 GCA_038524555.1 Cyanobacteria bacterium J06623_7
ATCGCATTAACTACAAAACGAACGTCTAGTCCATCTTGAGTGATGGGTTTAGAAGTGCTGTAAACACCCGCGTTATTAATTAAGACATCAAGTTTAGAGTGCTTGAAGGCGATCGCTTTTGCCAAAGCTTCAACATCGCTCATTATGGAAAGATCGGCAAGATAGATTTCAGGCTCTTGACCTTTGCCTGGAGCAGTTAGTTGGGCTTGTACGGTTTTTAACTTGGCTTGGTTGCGTCCATGGAGTAAAACACGATGTCCTCGAACGACCAACATTTTTGCTGTTTCAAGTCCAATACCGTCGGTAGCGCCAGTAATTAAGATAGTTTTAGGCATAATTTATTTGTGGTAGATTTTTTGATTGGCGTTATGCAAAATTACGAAAAAAAGATCTATGAACCCTTTACCCCTTTACCCCTTTCCCTTTAACCTTTTCCCTGCCGTAACAAGCTAATTTGTTTGTTAGGAGTTTCTAAGTAAAGTCTGGCAATATATCATCTGCCAATCTTTTGAGGGTTGTGGTAACGTCGGCTTGATTGAAGCGTAGGTTTAGGGAAACATGATTAATACCGATTGCTTGACGAGACTGGAGATAACTTTTCAGGTGTTTAACTCCCAGCCTGAGTCCCAGATGAATTGGTAAAGGACGAGTATCGGGGTCTTCTACCAAATCTATGTATAGCGGTTCCATTACAGGTTTATTCGGTCTACCCGCTGCCCTAATTTGCGATCGCCAATCAGCAATGGACCATTAGCCAGCAAGAATTGGGTAACCGGGTCTTATTGCCCTATGTCCAGCGACTGCAACGGGAGGTAAACGCCTTGCTGGATCGGGCGGGCATGGA
>JBCBIN010000553.1:0-771 GCA_038524555.1 Cyanobacteria bacterium J06623_7
ATACCAACACGATCAAGCTTCCTGTTATTCATCTTTATCACAAACTTTTCCAAATTTTTCACCCAGATCTTCGAATCTTCTCCGCTACGCAATTCCTGCGCATCCTGAGGTTTAAACAACATTATAGCTAAGAGTTTATTGAAATTTTCTACAAAAGCAGTAAAACTGTGATGATATTTTGTCACTACACTTTTCACATGCACGTTATTCTCTTTCATCAGCTTTAAAACTCCACCTTTAAATTCAGTTCCCGAGTCAACATGGAGCTCTTCTGGATATTTCAGAGGCCCTTTATAAATATCTTTAAACGCATCAGCAACCTCACTGGCCTTCTTCGTCTTCAGAGGTCTGCTCGCTTTATATCCTGAGGCAATATCAACAACATTCAAGACGTACTTGTACGTGTTTTGATAAACCTTGTCGTGAGGTAAATATAACAAGTCAGCCTGGTGAAGCTTATTCGGTTTCGTAACATAGAAATGCGCATAGTCAATCTTTTTAGGCTTAGGTAAATGGATTTGCCAGAGAGCTTGCTTCGCTAACCAAGCTTTTACTACTTTAGATGACGCTCCTGATTCCTTTTTCAACAACTTGATGGCTTTCCGACCTGTCCATAGGTTTTCAGGTTGATAATAAATTTCGCTCAAGTCACTCATTTATTTAATAGTGTAGAACGCTACTAAATATTTACCACTTTTCAACCAAGTCTTTCATATCAAAGTATTTTTTGCGATAATGGTTATAGAGTGCTTTATAGACGCAGCCTTTACA
>JBCBIN010000554.1:0-709 GCA_038524555.1 Cyanobacteria bacterium J06623_7
ATAAATTCCCTGAATATTTTCATCAATCATGGACTTAGAGATGAGCTGAGTAATGGCTAGAGCAATGTCGTAAGACCAAGAAGGACTACCAATCTGATCGGCAACTACTTTTAATTCTGCCCGTTCTGCACCCAGACGCAACATGGTTTTGACAAAGTTGCCGTGACCTCTAGCACCATATACCCAAGCAGTGCGGAGGATCAAATGGCGATCGCAGTTTTCCTGAACACCAATTTCCCCTAGTAATTTGGAATGACCATAGACCCCTAAAGGTTCGGTGCTGTCATTTTCCAGATAGGGAGTATGGTTTTGACCGTTAAAGACGTAGTCCGTAGATATATGAAGCAATTTTGCTCCTATCTTTTGAGCGGCGATCGCCATTTCTGTTGGTGCAGTGGCGTTGATTGCCATTGCTAGGTCAATTTCGCTTTCGGCTTTATCTACGGTGGTATAGGCAGCCGCATTGACGATCGCGTCGGGCTTTATTTGGGCAATACACGAGGAAATTTGTTCGGGTTGAGTCAAATCTAACTGCTGGCGACCAACTCCAATAACTTCGCCAATACTGGGCAAAGTTCGCTGTAGTTCTTGACCTACCTGTCCTGTAATCCCAATTAGCAAGATCTTAGTCATGCAAACACCTCTGCTTTTGCTAACGGAACACCAGCACGATCTTTATTTGATAGTATTGGCTCACCCGTAATTTTCC
>JBCBIN010000555.1:0-653 GCA_038524555.1 Cyanobacteria bacterium J06623_7
CAGTCCGACGGCAGAAACAATATATCGTAATGACTCCAGAGTCAACGTGCGCTCTGCAGGGACTGGTTCCAGCGCCAGGAAAAGCATTAACGAACGGGACATTATCTGGGCGGATCTGATTTTAGTAATGGAAAATAAGCATCAAAAAGCGATCGCCAAACAGTATCGTTATCTAGACTTGCCCGATATTTTAGTGTTAGACATTCCCGATGACTATCAATACATGGCCGATGAGTTGGTTGCCATGATTCAGATTAGTACGGAAGATATTTTATCCCGGCTAGAGGAAGGAAGAATCTAATGCCGGCAATTGTAGAGGCTCGCTAGTTAATCTATTAACATTCAAAGCTTCTTGAGAAAGTATCTCTGGTGCGGGAGGATTTTCTCTGTTACCCCCAGGAGCAAAAATCATCTCGCCGCTAGTATAGCTACTGCCAAAAGTGACCGCAAGGCTGGATACCTGATTGATGGCGGAAAGCAAATCTCGTTCCTGCAACGAAGATAGAGGATGAATAAAGGTAGAAACCACCAAACCATCGGCGATCGCATACCGGGCATCAAGAGCCGTATGAAAATTAGCCAGCATCATTCTTTGCATCTGTTCGCTAGTCAACCCGGCGGCGTTAGTTACCGGATGCGTATTTTTGCCCCGG
>JBCBIN010000556.1:0-651 GCA_038524555.1 Cyanobacteria bacterium J06623_7
CCAAATTAATCACTCTTTTAAACCATGACTATGCGATTTGGCGCGATAAATCGGACAATCTAAATGCAATTGATAATATTTGTCCTCATGCTGGTGCTAGCCTAACGTCAGTTCGGGATAAGGAAGTCGATCTGTGTGGTGAGCGCAGGGCACATGCCCAGATTACGCTCACAGCTCCGCAGCCACGAATGTGGCAGATCGTCTACGACTGGAGGCTTCGCCTCGCGAGCAAAGTCCCTACGGGACGCTGGCGCATTAGCGCCGTTACCCTAAAGGAACGTCGTCGCGACGACTTCACAGCTTCGCTGTGTGCAGCTCTAAGCTATAGGCTCTAAGCTTTTCAATCGTTTTTAAATCTAGGCAAGAGCGCAGTGTTTAGAGAAAAGAGTAATTTTATAACCCTTTCACTGTATGGCTTTGAGCTTAAGTAACGTGAATTCGGTTTAAGCTCAAAGCCATACAGTGAAGGAGTTTTAAAATTGCTCTTTTTACTAAACGCTGCCCTCTTGCCTAGATTTAAAAACAAATGAAAAGCTTAGAGCTTAAAGCTTAGAGCTTATAGCTTTCCACACAGATCGACTTCCTTATCCCGAACTGAGGTTATTTAGTGTCCTACGGCGATCTCTTCTAGTTCTTGACTCGTCTCGCTAG
>JBCBIN010000557.1:0-644 GCA_038524555.1 Cyanobacteria bacterium J06623_7
AAACCTAACAGCCAATCTGCGGGACGTTCGACAAAATGAGGTTCGACTGGTCCAGTCAAAATATCAGCAGAGAACTCTTTTTGTGCTGCCATCAATTCATCTAGCCAATTTTCAGCAGGTACTTCATCATCATCCATGATAGCGATAAAATCTACCTCGTTTTTCACCATATCGACAGAATGATTCCGCGCAAAGGGAATTCCTCTTTGCTTTTCAATCTCATACTCTAGCTGCATATCATGCTGGGCGATAAACTCATCGCAAACACTACGAGCAGAACCCTCTGCATCATTATCGACAATTGCCAGCTTGATTTCTGGGGGTGGATTCTTGGTAAATTTCTGTTTTGCCATTCCTGCCAACAACCTTTTTAGTCCATCAGGTCGGAAACAGGTGATTACGCAGACAGCAATTTTGCTTGGAGTGGCATTTTCAGTTTTTTCGGTTTCGTTTTCTACGAGTCTCATGTTCATTCTGCTAATTAAGGCGCAAATGCAATAATGCCGATCACGAATATGAAGCAAATTCTAGATTGGCTATATTGATAACCAAGCAGCAATAATAACATCGCTTTTGCTTTTAAGCTTTATTTATAGATTTACTTATATTTAACTTTGGTTATGAATTGGTTAAAATCCCGTAAT
>JBCBIN010000559.1:0-632 GCA_038524555.1 Cyanobacteria bacterium J06623_7
CTACCAAAACACGTACAAGTACGCGCTGAATGTGATCGACGTCGCCTCTCGATACAAGGCGAGCAGACTATAAGTGCGACGAATGTGAAGATAGATTTTTTAAATTCACAATGGACTCTCCTCTTGATTTGTGGGATTTTGAACAAATAACGCGACCACTTTGTAAAGGCTGCGTCTATAAAGCACTCTATAACCATTATCGCGAAAAATACTTTGATATGAGAGACTTGGTTGGGTAAATATTTAATAGCGTTTTGCACTATTAAATAAATGAGTGAACTTAGCGAAATTTATTATCAACCTGAAAATCTTTGGATTGGTCGCAAAGCGATAACCGAGCTTCGTAAGGAGACAAAACTTCCGCTTAAAGAGGTGAAAGTCTGGTTAGAGAAGCAAGCACTGTGGCAAGTTCACATACCACCTCCTAAGCGGATCGATCACCCTCATTATTACGTGACAGAGGTAAACGAGATTCATCAAGCGGATTTGTTATTTTTACCTCACGACAAGGTGTATCAGAATACGTACAAGTATACTCTAAACGTAATTGACGTGGCCTCTCGGTATAAAGCAAGTAGGCCTCTGAAGACGAAGAAGGCCAGTGAGGTTGCAGAGATGCTCCAAGACATCTA
>JBCBIN010000560.1:0-630 GCA_038524555.1 Cyanobacteria bacterium J06623_7
TTCCCGAAACATCTTCCGCAGTGTTGGACTGTGCTAGCTTATATTACGAAAAATCAGACGGTCAAATGGCTTGGTCGGAACGTCCACAATCAATGAAAAAAGGTGTTTTGGCAAGAATCCCGAGTTTACAGTGAACAGTTAACAGTTATTAGTTATTAGTACTACACCACATTAATTTTGACTAGTTCGTTTTTTGCGTAACGTCGGGAGACGTAGCACTGCTACGTCTCTACATTAGTCAGCGACTAATTAACCTACTTGTGCGGTATAGGGACTTGTTAATTTATCTAGCTGCTGCACTAACAAACTAAGGAATAATCCTACATCTGTAACTACACCAACTGATTCTACTGAACCCCTATCGCTTAATTTTGTTACTACTGCTGGGTTAATGTCTACACATACCATTTTTACTCCCGCAGCGGTCATGTTACCTACTCCTATGGAATGCAGCATGGTTGATAGCATCAAAATCATGTCTGCTCCTTTAATTAATTCTGCATATTCTTGCTGTGCTTTAATTAAGTCCATTTGTGTATCGGGTAATGGGCCGTCATCTCTAATGGAACCTGCAAGAGCAAAGGGTACGCTATTTCTGACGCATGCGTCAGAAATAGCGTACCCTTTGCT
>JBCBIN010000561.1:0-626 GCA_038524555.1 Cyanobacteria bacterium J06623_7
GCCGCTGCCAAAAAATTATTGCGAGCCTGGGAATATTTGAGATAGAAATGGTTGGGATAATTCCTCAAAAATAAGAATCGCTAATTTATGGCACAAATAGAAACTAGAACCGAACCCATGATTCTCAACATGGGGCCCCATCATCCTTCAATGCATGGTGTTTTGCGCCTCATTGTGACTCTTGATGGGGAAGATGTAGTCGATTGCGAACCGGTAATCGGTTATCTTCATCGAGGCATGGAAAAGATTGCCGAAAATCGTACTAGCGTTATGTACGTTCCCTATGTTAGCCGTTGGGACTATGCAGCGGGGATGTTCAATGAAGCGATTACGGTTAATGCCCCAGAAAAACTGGCGGGAATCGAGGTGCCAAAACGCGCTCAATATATCCGCGTCATCATGTTGGAATTAAACCGTATTGCCAACCACCTGCTATGGCTTGGCCCATTTATGGCGGATGTAGGGGCACAAACTCCCTTCTTTTATATTTTCCGCGAACGGGAACTAATCTACGACCTGTGGGAAGCAGCAACTGGTCAACGTTTGATTAATAATAACTATTTCCGGATCGGTGGTGTATCCGTCGATTTGCCCTATGGTTGGATTGACAAGTGTATAGACTTTTG
>JBCBIN010000562.1:0-625 GCA_038524555.1 Cyanobacteria bacterium J06623_7
CAACTGGTGGAGTGACTGCGAGTTTTGCCATGTTGGGCGATATAATCTTGGCAGAGCCGAAAGCGACAATTGGTTTTGCAGGTAGAAGAGTAATTGAACAAACCCTGCGCGAAAAATTACCCGAAGACTTTCAAAGTGCGGAAGATTTACTCAAACATGGCTTCGTAGATGACATCGTTCCCCGGACACAATTAAAGAAAACTTTGACACAATTAATTGCTTTACATCAACCATCTTCAATGACAGTTAATAATAACTTGGTGGTTTGGGAGACAACTAGAAACTTTAGCCACACCACAGTCAGCGACCAGTTATCAGTGAACAGCGAACAGTGAACAGTCATCAGTTAACAGTTAACAGTTAACAGTTAACTATTTGAACATATTTATTAAATGTAGAGACGTAAAATTTTACGTCTCTAATTTTTTATTTGTGAAATTTCCCTTTTCCACTGACTTGGAGAGAAGAGTCGGTCGGACGGGGTGAGGTTTCGAGTGTATTGTACTCAACCGAAAACTGCTATATTTAGTCTTTTAAAATTAGCTCTTCTCAAATAAGCTTTATTCAAATCAGACCCTTAAATAACTCAACAAAAATTTCTCTCCAGCAGCATACTTGTTCAATA
>JBCBIN010000563.1:0-610 GCA_038524555.1 Cyanobacteria bacterium J06623_7
ATTAAAGTCTTCGATAAAGGCATAGTCGGTCGAACCTTCGGTATTAGGATTGCGATCGTTGTAGTAAACCTGATTCTCATCACCCAGGATAAACAGATCCTCTCCCGCACCACCAATTAAAGTATCTTGTTCTCCTAGCTGTACTTCAAAGTTATTGGGGTTAGCACCATACAAACTATCGTTACCGTTACCTCCCTCCAGGCGATCGTTACCCGTCCCGCCAAAAAGACTGTCGTTACCATCATCTCCGACTAGTCGGTCTTGATTATTACCACCGTCAAGCAGGTCGTTACCATTGCCACCAAACAAAAAGTCGTTGTTATTACGACCATACAGAGTATCGTTGCCATTATTGCCCAGCAGAGAATCACCGCTGCCTTCGCCGTCAAGGAAATCATTACCATCGCCGCCCGCAATCGTATCGTCACCACTTTGACCCGCAAGGCGATCGTCTCCTGGAGTACCAATAATCTCATCGTTATAGGGTGTTGCCTCAGCTGTGGGAGTTGGTTGAGTTGGGGTAACTGAAGGCGGAGTCAGATAGACAAAGGCAGAATTATCGAGAGTCAGACCTGAAGGAATATTCTGAAGAATACCAACTCGTTCGGGT
>JBCBIN010000564.1:0-605 GCA_038524555.1 Cyanobacteria bacterium J06623_7
TCCCAAATATTATTCTGGCAGTTTGTTCTATGGTTCAAACTGCTTTTTGATTACTAGGCGAACACTATAGCAATCCTACATGAGTCGTGAGAAAGCTAGGTGCCAGAAACCCGGTTTTTTGGAAAAACCGGGTTTCTAAAATCTCACGAATGATTTAGGAATGCTATTTTTGATAAAAATTAACAGTTAACTGCTCACTGTTGACTGTTGACTGTTGACTGATAACTGTTAACCACCCGCAACAGCAGGAACGATACTAACTTCGTCACCATCTTTTAAAGGTGTTGCTGGACCTTCTAAAAAACGGATATCTTCGCTATTAACGTATAAATTTAAAAAACGACGTGGTTTTCCAGATTCATCACACAAACGCGCTTTGATACCGGGACAAGCTTTTTCTAAAGAATCGAAGAGTTCGGTAATAGTGCTACCGTTACATTCTAAAGTCGCTTGGTTATTAGTAAATTTTTGAAGTGCTGTGGGAACGAGAACTTTTACTGACATATGTTTTTAATTGGGAATAGGGAATTGGGCATCGGGGATTGGGCATTGGGGATTGGGCATTGGTCATTTTTGAAAAGATGGGGAAACAGAGAAATGAAAAG
>JBCBIN010000565.1:0-604 GCA_038524555.1 Cyanobacteria bacterium J06623_7
TGCTAATATTCTGGATTCCGGATAAGTATGTAACCGGACATCTTTTTTTTTTATCATTACGCAGTAAATTAAAAATGGTAGGCCGAATTATGGCAAAACATTAAGGCGACATTAAACTGATGGTGATGGTGGTGGTGGTGGTGGTGGTGGTGGTGATGATATCGGACATTTATTCTGGATAGCCCACTAACCTAGGACTTTTAGGCAGTCTGTCGGTTGTTTCCAGGGGGTCCACAGTCAGACATCCAGTTATCACGAAATCGCGTCCGATGAGCGAATTCGGTCGAGCAACAGCCACAATTAAGTTAGGCAAGCTATCTTAGATTATGATTGATTTTCAGTGAGAGCAACTCGACTATGACAGTAGTGGGGATCGAACCCGCGACCTCGAGCACAGAAGCACGCTGACTATACTACTGCACCATCACTCCTAGGATAAGGACAAAGAGTATTACAAATCGATAGAAAGTTGAATCTTTACTGATCTCAAAAATGTAGAGGCTCAAATATGGAAAGTCCAAAAATGTATTTGAAAGATCTCAATAAAATATTATGGTTTAGAGACTTTATCCGATTTATAAAAAGAATAAATCAACCTTGAGGG
>JBCBIN010000566.1:0-598 GCA_038524555.1 Cyanobacteria bacterium J06623_7
TTTAATCACCTGCCCCTGCAAATTCCACAACTTCACGCTCTTGTCCCCACTTGCAGAAGCGATGGTGTTGCCGTCGGGGCTAAATGCCACGCTCTTGACCCCATTGCCATGCCCAGCAAGGGTTTTAATCTCCTGCCCCTGCAAATTCCACAACTTCACGGTGTTGTCCCAACCTGCAGAAGCGATGGTGTTGCCGTCGGGGCTAAATGCCACGCTATAGACCGCCTCACCATGCCCAGTCAGGGTTTTAATCTCCTGCCCCTGCAAATTCCACAACTTCACGGTCTTGTCCCAACTTGCAGAAGCTATGGTGTTGCCGTCGGGGCTAAATGCCACGTCAATGACCCTATCGCCATGCCCAGTAAGGGTTTTAATCACCTGCCCCTGCAAATTCCACAACTTCACGGTCTTGTCGTAACTTGCAGAAGCGATGGTGTTGCCGTCGGGGCTAAATGCCACGCCATAGACCTTTTCGCCATGCCCAGAGAGGGTTTTAATCACCTGCCCCTGCAAATTCCACAACTTCACGCTCTTGTCATTACTAGCTGTAGCGACGGTGTTGCCGTCGGGGCTAAATGCCACGCTATCTATAGCGTGG
>JBCBIN010000567.1:0-599 GCA_038524555.1 Cyanobacteria bacterium J06623_7
CTTTATTAACGAAAAAATGTTTAAAATGTTTAAATTTGTTTTAAAGGGATTTTACATGGGGACTTATTTTCAAAAGATTATTTAAAGTTATTTTAATCATAATAACCTTTTATTTATTTTGAAAGAAAGAGAGAAAGATATATATATATATATATATGAATTAAATAGAAACATTGTCTTATTCTATTTAATTCATATAATTTTTTATATACATAGACTAGCAAACTTCGTCGGTATTCTAATTGAGAAAGAGAACTGGGAGAATGCAAACTAGGCTAACGAGGGAATTTTGATACGGGAAAGGAACAATTATTTTTAAAAATTGACGTTTAAAAATTGACGTTTAATCTTAGTCGTTATTTCGTTCAAAATCCCGTGTGCGGGTTTTTTGAACTCTTTTGAAATAGCGACTGTTTACTAGTCTAAGCTTTCACGAAAGAAATATACAATCACTTATGCTATTAATTTATCGTGTAATCAAAAATCTTTCACCAGAACTGCTAGTTGATAGTTTCAAAGAGAAATAAAAACTAGTTATTCATTAAGATCAAAATCAACTCCACAGTTACATATTCTAGGTAACTGTAGAGTTGATTTTG
>JBCBIN010000568.1:0-596 GCA_038524555.1 Cyanobacteria bacterium J06623_7
GGGATTTTCTCTTGCTTGACGACGATAAGTTTCTGCTATTGCTTGGGGTGAATCATCTTCAGAAGGGGTTACGTTTATAGCAAGAGAAGCACCTTCTCGGCGCAATTTATTAATTTGAGAGCGAATCACCGCAATTTCTGCCCTAACATCCTGCATAATTGCTTTTTATCCTTGAACGACGCTTCTTGCTCCTTGATTATCAATTTGGAGCGTTTGTACTTGTGCTTTAACTCCTTTATTCTCCCATTCAGAAGCCATCGCTGTCGCTACAGCTTGAGAATCAGCAGTATTAGTTAATGCAAGTAATGTTGGTCCCGCACCACTGATTACCATACCGTAAGCACCGGCAGATAAGGCTGCGGTATTAATGGCATCATAATTATTAATCAGGCTTTTTCGGTAAGGCTGATGTAATTTATCCTGTAATGCAGCGTGCAACCAATCTTTGTTACCAGTTTCCAGCCCACGCAGCAGTAATCCCAGATGTGCTGTGTTAAAAATCGCATCTCCACGACTAACTTCAGTTGGTAATACTCTTCGCGCTTCACTAGTTGAAAGTTCAAAATCTGGAATTGCGACTACTGGTAATAAAGATT
>JBCBIN010000569.1:0-587 GCA_038524555.1 Cyanobacteria bacterium J06623_7
TTCCTTGTATCTCGAAAAAATACGCTTCAAAAGCTTTCTTCCCCCCAAATGATGACACGCCCTACATATAATTTTGGACACCTTTTTAACTCATCGCGATTAAATTTGTCTGTAGCATTTGTGTTAATTTGGCTACGCTGGCACGAGGAGAGAGACGAGGCAAGGGTTTTTCACCCTGGGGTAATTGCTGACACAGAATCGGAATTTCATATTGATAGGCGGCAAACCAATCTTCGCGGGTGGTTATATCCCGTATTTCTAAGTCGAATTGAAGCTGATCTACCTGCTGTAACTTTTCTTGCAGTCCCGTACAAAGATGACAACCGGGTTTACTATAAAGAATTAATTTCATGGTTATGGTTGATGTTGCATCGCCGACGGTATTAATTTTACTAGTCATCGAACCTCCAGAACTGGCTTAGCAATACTGGACTTTTATTCTTCTTATTATTTCCCTTTCCCCAATCCTCAATTCTCAAGCATTTAACGTTTAACAAATTAACACTGCTGAATTTAATAATGGCGATCGCAACTTATGGGCAACTCTAGCAATTGCATCTTGCATTTTTGCAACTCGACAAAAATTG
>JBCBIN010000570.1:0-584 GCA_038524555.1 Cyanobacteria bacterium J06623_7
ATTTATAGATGCCTATTCTACCCATTGTCTGAAGTCAGCGAAGGCTTGCCCAGGTTAGAAACTAAACCTCTTGCTCCTAAAACCAAGCTACAAAAGTCGGCGTTGCTGATTTGAAGTATGAAACCCACAAAGGGCTTGCCCGCATGTAGTAATCTGCTCGTAGCTATCAGCTTTTTAGTTTGTCTGCTGAACCACAAAATTTATAGAATCATACCTCGATTCAGCAACGCTCAAAAGTCTATAAACACTACTTTTGGTTTCTTTTTGGGTTCCAATCTGATTTAATAGACCCGTAAACTCAAACAAGATTACACTTATCAGAGTTGCGAAACTTTTGTTACGTATATACCTTAGTGGGCGAAGAGAGACTCGAACTCTCACGGTTTCCCGCCACATTTTGAGTGTGGTGCGTCTACCATTCCGCCACTCGCCCATGTACCATTCCCAATAATTATAGACTATGGGGGACAATTGATACAAGATACTTTTAACCGAATATTCTCAACCAACTCAATTGCCGAGACATTGCCAGAATGAGAACCCCCCAGAACTGCATTTTTGCACCCATCAAGACTAACAAACCG
>JBCBIN010000571.1:0-577 GCA_038524555.1 Cyanobacteria bacterium J06623_7
AACAGTTCAAACTCCTTATATTGTAGGAACAACTATATAAATCCTTATCCTTATTATATAATAGCCGTAAGTGTGTGTGTGTGTGTGTGTGTAACGTAAAAAGTGCGAGTTTTCCATGATCCAACATTAGATCATCGGAGAAAATTAAATGATTTTTGTGACAGCCGTTAATTATCGTCTTTGCAGTTATGGAAAGTCGTATAAGGCCTTAACTTCCTCACAAAAATGAAGCGGTGGCGTAATTTCACATATGACAGCTGGCTTTCTATAGAAAAGTACACTCTCCTCCGAATTGCTGTGCCGTACCTCTAGATCCGCGCTTGAATAGATATAAAAAAACCTCCAGCATCATATAAAAGTTGTTATTTTTGTCCGTTTTAGAAAAGTTTCTCCCTGTTTGACTTTTTTTAGTTTGTCGATAAGAGTTTTCGGCTTTAAGAGCATTTTCACCATCACTCGAAGAATTAACCACCCCACTAATGTTCATCAAACAACTAAATGTACCAATTTGCATATAAAAAGCACCATAAGACACTAAACTAGATTTGTGATGTAAGTAGTGTTATTTTTCTCAGCT
>JBCBIN010000572.1:0-571 GCA_038524555.1 Cyanobacteria bacterium J06623_7
CACTCGGCCATCGCAGCTCATTTATGCATGACCAGCAATGTCAAAATATTTCAGATTTTGTAAGCTTTTGATTTGTTTTTCTACTCATGTATTTTTAAAACTGCACTGCTACGTGCTGAAGCCTATGCTGCGACCCGGGATTGAACCAGGGACCTTCAGATCTTCAGTCTGACGCTCTCCCAACTGAGCTATCGCAGCTTGAAAAAGTTGTGAGTGTCCATTTGCTTCATGCCAAATGCATATTCAACCTTACATATGTCCAAATTCGTTTGCTACACCTAACGGTCTACTCTACCACGGACAGTTCGTTGCTCTCTTTTCACGAAAAGGAAGGTTCAAGACGGCCATCCGCTGCGAGTAGGATTTGAACCTACGCGGGAAGATCCCATTTGATTTCTAGTCAAACGCCTTAACCACTCGGCCATCGCAGCTAACAGTTATTCATCCTACAATGTTGGAAACTATATCCTGTGTCCTCTACATCCTCATTTTTTTTGTTTGTTTTCGATACAAGATAAAAAATAATTCATAGTGAGACATAACACTTTTCTTATATTTAACTAAATTTTTG
>JBCBIN010000573.1:0-567 GCA_038524555.1 Cyanobacteria bacterium J06623_7
CCATGTAGCGCTCCAGAACGTTCGTAACGATAAACTGTTCCTAATTCCGCCCATCTGAGCGGTAATTCTCGATAGGAATGCAGCTTATTTTTATAAGTCAGTACGTGGAAAGGACAGTTCATCGGCTTAATTTGATAAGCTTGTTCCTCGATATCCATCGAATCGAACATATTTTCCCGATAGAAGTCAAAATGCCCCGATGTTTTCCACAAGTCTAAGTTAGCAATGTGCGGCGTATAGAGAAGTTCGTACCCTCCATCTAAATGAGCCTTGCGCCAATAATCTTCGATAAGATATCGCATAGTTGCACCGCGAGGATGCCAGAATACTAAACCACCACCCGCACCATCTTGAATGCTAAACAGTTTTAAATCTTTGCCTAGTTTCCGATGATCTCTACGCTTGGCTTCTTCTTTTTGCTTTAAATAAGCTTCCAACTGTTCGGGAGTTTCCCAAGCACTACCATAGATGCGTTGTAATTGGGCTTTGGTTTCATCTCCTCGCCAATATGCCCCAGCGACACTTTCTAAGACGAAAGCCTTGGGGTTAATTTCTCCAGTGAAGTTG
>JBCBIN010000574.1:0-564 GCA_038524555.1 Cyanobacteria bacterium J06623_7
GAATCTCAGAACTAATGAACGAACACTACTGTAGTGTGTTCTCTCATGATGATGGTAAAAGCCCAGCTATCAAAGATCCGGAAGGAAAAGAATTTGGTTATCTTGTTTTCACACGACCCTGCCGGTACGCCGGACAGTCCGGCGTTTTTTGCGGCGTTGTCCGGCGTAACATACTTTTATGCCAGACAGTCCGGCGTAATATAACAAAATACTTGCGTACGCCAGACACCACAATGCTGGACCGTCCGGCGTAAATCGAAAATTAATTGTGACGCCGGACAACAAAACGCCGGACTGTCCGGCGTAATTCTCAATTAAATTTGGACGCCGGACACTTACGCCGGACCGTCCGGCGTACCGGCAGGGTCGTGCAATCTCACAATTATCATTTTTATACTAATAAAAAAGCGTAAATCATTACATTTTAGTCTCGATTATTACAAAAAGAAGCATCCTGCACAATGGCGCTTTATTTTAAATAGAGCAAAATGACAATTGTGAGATTGCACGACCCTGCCGGTACGCCGGACGGTCCGGCGTAAGTGTCCGGCGTCCAAATTTAAT
>JBCBIN010000575.1:0-558 GCA_038524555.1 Cyanobacteria bacterium J06623_7
GTCATAATTTTTTAATCCTCTTGCTTAGATACATATACTTTTAAGGCTGCAAGATTCGTGAAAACGTACTTTTCTATTATGCCTTGAGGCTGCTTTCTCAAAAAATGTCTGAGAAGCACTCAGTTTTATAAAACTTTACCAGATTTCCAGGGTATATTTCCTGACATCAGACGAAAAACTTCTTAAGATACTGTTACAGAGCAAATCCAGCTCTTGTATCTTAGTCGCTACTTTAAAATAGCATGTAAATCTTGATGGGCGGGGAATAAAGCCCAGGATCGACAGAGCCCTTTAGCTCGTTCCATCTGGCAAGCCTTACTAAATAATTATTAGCAAAAAATTTACAAAATGACATGTTTTACTCATAGATCGAGTAAAAATCGTGATTTCTCTTGGACGATACCCAGCCTTTAGATTAATTGTATTTTTCTCGCATCATCCGAGTGCGAAAATAGAATGTAGATACTATATTCTCCAGATTTAAGATAACCAGATACTTCATTAAATTTCAGAATAACTATGACTACAACCAACAAAACTCAGCAACAGACCATTTTG
>JBCBIN010000576.1:0-556 GCA_038524555.1 Cyanobacteria bacterium J06623_7
AAAGCCAGCAGCGGTCATCGGAGGCGAGAACCTGTTTGTATTTAAAACAACTCCTACTAGAGAACAGGCTAGCTTGAGGTTCCTCGAATATGTCCTGAGTGAAGAGTTTCAGACTGCTTGGGCATTATCCACAGGCTACTTGCCAGTTAATCTCAAATCTCAGCAGAGTCAGGCTTACCAAGATTTTATTGCCGAAAATCCCGTTGTTAAGATATTTCTCGACCAAATGCAGTGGGCAAAATCCCGCCCGATTATTCCCCAATACAATCGGCTTTCGGAAAACTTAGGTCGCGCCATCGAAGCTAGCCTACTCCAGAAACAGACCCCGACAGAGGCATTAAGGCGATCGCAACAGCGTTTAGAATTAATTTTTGGGAGATAGGAGAACTACGTAACGACTGTAGTTTTGTATCGCGCTAAATAACGAGGTTTAGTTTATACTCATTGTGCAGCAAAAAACTATAACGATTAAGTTAGAGTTAAATGATAGTAGGCACTACAGAGACAGCTAAAATTCTTAATATCTCTACTGGCAGACTGAGAATACTTCTGATTG
>JBCBIN010000577.1:0-555 GCA_038524555.1 Cyanobacteria bacterium J06623_7
GTTCTTCGGTTTGAGGCTGGGACTGAAGCAGTACCTGTGCGACATCTGAAGAACAACAAGATGCCATTCCCGTATTGCTGCTGCAAGCTACTGAAGAAACCCCCCAGCAAAAATTTGGGTTGAGTTGGTTTTTACCTTCTTTAAACAAGTATAAAGGCGTACTTGTAGAAGTATTTATTGCTTCCTTCTTCGTGCAATTATTCGGTTTGGCAAATCCCCTTGTAACCCAGGTAATTATTGACAAGGTAATTAACCAAAACAGCCCGGACACGCTGCAAGTCCTCGGTGTCTTTTTGCTAGTTATTGCAGTATTTGAAGCAGTCTTAACCAGTATTCGTACTTATTTGTTTGTCGATACTACCAACCGCATTGACTTAGCTCTGGGTTCGGAAATTATCGACCATTTACTGCGGCTACCATTACGTTACTTTGAAAAGCGACCCGTAGGTGAACTTTCCACCAGGGTAAACGAACTAGAAAAAATTCGTAGCTTTTTAACCGGAACCGCCTTAACAGTGGTCTTAGATGCGGTTTTCTCCGTAATTTACATCGTAG
>JBCBIN010000578.1:0-554 GCA_038524555.1 Cyanobacteria bacterium J06623_7
GACGGGACTTAGGTCTTACATAGTGTCTTCAATTGCGAGAATGGGCTTCTCAACCTCCTGCAATTTAACCATATCAAATAGATGGTATAAAAAATATCAGAGCCTTTCTTAAGGACAGAATGACATTTATTTATTTATTTAATAAAGATTTACAAATTCACAGGCAGTCACGGAATATTGGCGTGTTTTTGTCCTTGTTTTTTTCTTTGCACGCTGCTATAAAAAACTGGTGTTTTTGCCTCAACTCTTCATCATAAATACTAGGCAGGCTAGAAAAAACTTAACGACAAAATTTAAGAACTTAGCAACAAGACTTAAATAGGCTGTACAAATTTTTAGCGCGGTCGAAATTGTACCAAATTTTCAGACAAGAACAATATCTAGCAAGGATAATTGAACAATGTAATTTTTGGTTTTCTTTTTCTTCGTCGTAAATAGAGAATCGAAAATATCACGTGACATGCTCACTAATTTGACAAGAGGATGGAGTTGTATGACGTAGAAAGGTGATAAAAACGATAATTACATAAGTCTCTCATTGATTCTATCTAGGA
>JBCBIN010000579.1:0-546 GCA_038524555.1 Cyanobacteria bacterium J06623_7
GTGGAACGCTTTTGTAACTTCAGAATTTAACCAAGATTACGATAATCGCAAATCTCAAGCTTATCCTTACAATGTCGTCTCTCAGCTAAAAGAAGTCTCCCAAAGCTTAAGTACAGTCTATCCCGAACAAGATTTGGTCTCGACCAATCTGACTTTAGCTTCCCTGGCTCAAACTAATTCCAAATAAAAGGGCTTTGCCCTAGCTGTAAGCTTTAAGCTCTAGGCTGTAAGCTTTTTAGTTGATTACCTACTTATTTACTTCAAACTAGATGTGCCAAACTTACGGCTTTATATGATCGAGCGAGAACTAATGTCTTGTTTGATAGGCTTATGGCTTATGGCTTATAGCTTATGGCTTATAGCTTACAGCTTTTTAATAATCAACCAATTCTCAAGCCATGTTAATAAATCATTCCATAGTTAAATCGGAATCAGCCCAAGATTTTCCCCCTGGTTATCTCTGGGCTGGTAACGGTATTTTTCGTTCGGTATCGAGAACTGAATTTAATGCAACCATAGCTCATAGTCTAGCTGCTACTCCTGGTC
>JBCBIN010000580.1:0-541 GCA_038524555.1 Cyanobacteria bacterium J06623_7
AGGGCGACAATAACCTTATGCTTGCGGTATCCCACGGACGCTTTGCGTCCCAGTCGTCGCTTCGACGACGATCTGCACTTACGTGCTGTGGGACAACGGGAGAAAGGGCTTGCCCGCATCTGACCCCCGCAATATGCGTAGCGGTATCCTTTAGGACGGTTTTGCACCATATGCGGAGCGGTATCCACGGGTGCGTTGCACCCAAGCTCTCTCAAAGAGCGCTTGCCCGAAGGGCTGTGGACAAGGGCATAACATCTCGCAATGTTCAATGCTCAATGCTCAAGTGGGTACTGCTTCTCCTGGACGTAGTTTTGACCATTTGCCTGTTTCTTGAACAAAGCTTTGGCAGCCAACCACATCCCATTCCATTTCGATCGTTTCGCCTTCGGTGCGAATATTGACGTTAATACTCGGCTCGTTGGGTTCAAAAGTAGGGTTTTCAGTTAGGTGGGGTTGCTGGTGCTGAGTTTCCACTGCGTTGTAGGTGTGGCAGCGATCTACATAGTGGCAGTTAATACAGATACACATAATCTTGAGCTAT
>JBCBIN010000581.1:0-541 GCA_038524555.1 Cyanobacteria bacterium J06623_7
AAAGCTAGTTTCTGCTGCCTGTAAATAGTTCGATACTTGCTGAAAATTTTCAGTTCGACTGGTAACAAGAAGCAGATTCATGTTGCTGAGTGCGGTTTTGGAATGTAGCTGTAAAATCGACCCAGAACTTTCTAACATAGTGACTGATGTTGCTCAGATATATTACGTGAATTCAACAATTTTCGTCTCCATGATATCTATCAATTTTCAGAAACAATCTCAATCTTATATAAACTTTGCTGTTTAACCATCAATTGATGAAAAAAGGATTGAGATTTAAGCAAAGCACAGAATACCTAGTACCGCTGCGCGCAAATAAAGCAACCATCAAATAACCAGCAAAAGCTGATCAATCAATACTTATTACTCATTACTACATGCGGCGAACTATGCGCCTTTGTTACTTATTACTCATTACTCATTACCCAGTCACCGTTAGACGAGGTTAATTATTGAACTTTCTTGTTACTCCTAATCCTGGCTGACAGTTAGGAACTAAGCACCCTTCTACTACTGCCGCCCCTAGGAAAGGATCGTCTTT
>JBCBIN010000582.1:0-536 GCA_038524555.1 Cyanobacteria bacterium J06623_7
CAATCACGATCGCATTCAAGTCAGGCAGATCTTGTTTGAGAGTTTGCAAGAAGTCTAGATCCATCTGGAGAGCAGGATCTAAAGCTGGTGTCACCAAAAGCAATAGATCGGCAGTAGCGGCATATTCTAATACCTGTTCTCGTAATTCAGGGCGATTTACCTGTTCGTAACCAGGAGTATCCAGCAGGTTCAATGTTTCTTGGGTCGGGGTTGTCCAGGTATAGTTTCTGATGCGATCAGTACTGGGTAGGATATCCACCTCAGCTTTGTCGGCTTGAAAGAGAGTGTTGATCAGGCTGCTTTTTCCTGCCCCCGTACGCCCCACCAGAATAATATTAACGGGCTTTTGCTCCACCTCTGCCTGGGGTTCGACCGATTCTAAGATGCTTTTGAGGGTTTGGGTTTGGGCTTGGGGCAAAGTAGGATTAGCCGCAACTTCAGGAATGATAATTGTTTCATCGCCATAAAGAGCGATCGCCTGCTGTGCTAAATTACGTAGCGCTACCTCACGAAATAACTGACCAAAATTAAGCAAT
>JBCBIN010000583.1:0-534 GCA_038524555.1 Cyanobacteria bacterium J06623_7
GGTCTGTTAGCACGTCTCGGCTGCAAACAGACCGAGGGCTTGACCATCATTTTCAAGCTCAACAACTTGACCAAATATTATTACTTAAAAATTGACTTTGACTCAATCATCACATTCTAGATTTATGCAGTCTTGAAGGTTTTAGTTTCCATACACAACTAAAATCCACCGTCTTCCTGGTGCTACTAGCGCAGTGGACCCACTTCGACTCCATCCCGAACTCGATTGTGAAACGCTGTTGCGGCCAAGATACTTGAGGGGTTGCCCTCCGGGAAAATAGCTCAGTGCCAGGTTCCTCTTTTTTCAATGAATCTAACATAATACCCCTATCTCCTTTTCCCAGGAGATAGGGGTATTGTTTTTTCTAAATAGATTTTTTCTCTGAAGAAAAGAGAAAGAAAAATTATTAACTAACGCGAGTTCGGTTTAAGCAGTTAAGCAGGTAAAGCAAAGCGATCAATAGCGACAGATGGTTTTTTAGGAAGATGACAATAAGCAATTAATCCAGCTAAGAGGTGGGCAATAAAATTAGTA
>JBCBIN010000584.1:0-534 GCA_038524555.1 Cyanobacteria bacterium J06623_7
AGTTATGGCGATCGCCGATGGCAAAATCATCCTGTTCGGCGATAGTTTTATATGTTCTTAGAGGATGTTTTAAAAGTATAAAGCATAACTTATAAGCCCCCTAAATCCCACCTCTCTAAATCTCTCCTGCAAGGAGAGACTATATTGTCTTCCCCTGTAGGGGAAGGTTGGAAGGGGTGGGGGACTTTCAGATCTTGTTCCCCCCAAATTTGACGAGCGACCCCGCGCCGACGACAGGCGCAAGGGAACGCGCGAGTTGGGGGGCAAGGGGGGCAAAATCAAAAAGCGACTTGTATAGAAGATAACTTCTCAAACACCCTCTTAGTGCGATCTCGCACTTTTCTTTGGCTTGGATCGAGATAAGTTTAAGAACCCAGGATATTTTTACAATAGATTGATATTTTTCACAGTTTGGTTTATTAGTCAGCAGTTAAAAGCAGCAAATAAAGATATCACAATTATTTGGGCTTGTATGACAGATTAAAAGTTAGTATGATTGCATAGCCATAATTATATTTGTTTCACTCTTATGCT
>JBCBIN010000585.1:0-530 GCA_038524555.1 Cyanobacteria bacterium J06623_7
GAACACTGTACCCAAAAGTATCTAAAGGTATTGGGTAGATAGTCAACAGTTATCAGTTAACAGTGAACAGTTACCTCTCTCCCCATCTCCCCATCCCCCCATCTCCCCCTCTCCCCCTCTCCCTTGTCCATATCTAAGATTTCCCAAGCGTAATCCTCGGGTCGGCAACTTTGAGTAATAAATCTGCTACTAAATTACCAACAATCAATAAAGTTGCACTTACTATCAAACTTGCCATCAGTACATATAAATCTTGAGAGCGTACTGCTTGTAAAGTCAATCTACCTAAACCAGGCCAGTTAAAGAAAAATTCGGCAATAAAAGAACCACTTAATAATGCTGCTAGTTCAAAACCTAATAAAGTAATTAAGGGGTTAATTGCATTGCGAAGCGCGTGAACGTAAATAACGCGGTTTTCTGGTAAACCTTTAGCGCGGGCTGTTTGAATGTAATCTTGGCGCAATACATCCAATAATTCACCACGGGTAATACGCTGTAACCCCGCAAAACTAGTGATACTCAAAGCAATT
>JBCBIN010000586.1:0-532 GCA_038524555.1 Cyanobacteria bacterium J06623_7
TCATAAATGATGGAGGATATTGATTCCTCTCCAAGATTTTCTTCGCTTTCTCAAAACTTTTGTGGATGAGCATCCACGTACTACAAGCTCTGAAAATTCTATGAATCATACCAGCCACCACCGAGCGTTTGTATTTATCTGGTGCTAAAGCGTGGAAATTCATCAGAAGACCTGTGTCTGTCTTCTTGCAATACCAGGTCGAGGATAATCTAGCCTGCACCAGACTCTGTTAAGATTCGTTAGTTAGAGTACCGTGGTTAAAAATCATAATTTTTTCCCGCGGGCGGTTTGGTGCAGGTTAGGACTATCTAGATAGTCTAGGTTTAAACTTGAGTTTTGTTTCTTTCCATTGTTTTCAAAGTTAAATTCACTAATCTTTGTTTACGCATATTTTTCATTTTTACATCTATGAAAAAGGAGAGACACACTATTTGAAAATAGTAAAGAGATCTGGTTCGAGGTTTTCGAGGCATTTTTATTAAGATTGGGATTTTAATTCGACTATGATTTGGCGTCATTTTCACATGACGAT
>JBCBIN010000587.1:0-527 GCA_038524555.1 Cyanobacteria bacterium J06623_7
AGATAGATACAAGCTTCTGCTTATTTTCGCCCCAGACCGTAGGAGCGAAGAATCTCTTTTCAGTATCATACACACTATTGATAATTAATTGCAATAGTTTAAAAAATATTTGTTCGTAGCAGCTTCTTGGCGGATTGAGATACCCTGTACGTCTGAGTGATCTATGATTTGAGTCCGACGACAGTACTTCTAGAGAAAGTGGTCTGGCAGCGATCGCGCTCAAGAATAATTAAACTTGACATTCAAGACAATCGCTTTAAGAAAGCCTTTGTACCTTTTCTCAACCAGTAAATTGAATGCGTGACAGCTTACTTGGCTATTTTGCTTTTGAATGCTGCTCAATGCAGATAGTTAGTTCTTGGGCAGCTAGACTAATCGTTTGATAATCACTCCTGTCTTCGTAAATTGAATCAAAACATTCTGAAAAATGGGTATTTACGTTATCAACACAATGGCTCTCAGTAGAGCAATCAGCTAGCATCATTTGCTGTACCTGATTGCTGGTATTGGCTTTGGCATTCAACTCT
>JBCBIN010000588.1:0-524 GCA_038524555.1 Cyanobacteria bacterium J06623_7
TAAATTTTCGACAACAGCACCTCACTGTCAACTCTAACTGTTGGTTGATTTGTCTTGTGTTGAGTTAGTTGGAGTTATTATCTATATCATTATCTATATCTATTTATTTGTTTAATTTTTCTTTTTTCTTTTTAGTTATTTTGTATTTATATATATTCTTTGTTATAGGTGGCCCAGCCTAGATTAGCTTTGCTATTGTGGTGGTCTCTTTTAACAAAGAATATACATAAATAAAAAATACAAAATAACTAAAAAGAAAAAAGAAAAATTAAATAAATAAATAAAAAATAGATATAGATAATGAAATAAAATAATATAATTGAAAGAAAAAAATAAAAAAATTATATAAACGACATAAATTTTTGTTTTTTACTTATTATATAAGAAAAATAAATAAATAAATAAATAAATAAATTAAAAATAAATTAAAAAAATTACGAGTATTTTTTAATATGAAATTTGGTTGCTAGTGACTTTATTGCTTTAGAATTTATGTTTGAAAGATTAAGTGTGGATAAATTTTG
>JBCBIN010000589.1:0-522 GCA_038524555.1 Cyanobacteria bacterium J06623_7
CTAGTCAAAGACCCTACCGATACCCAGAACAGCCTGGTGACAGTCATTGTTGTCTGGTGCGCGTGGATTGTCCGGTGTTAGCTAACACAACAACACAACTCAACACAAATTCTTTTTTCTACATCGGACATTATAAATATTTTTGAATTTATGTCTTGTGCAATAACGGCAATCAGCTTTTTACTGCACCAACAAATATTGATTGCCTGGTGCTGTCCGGTGCATTTTCTTGAAAAAAATAAATTTTGCACCGGACACGGGAAAAAAAGCACCGGACTGTCCGGTGCCTCGGCAGGGTCGTGCTATCTCTTTACATTTACATTTTAAGATGGAGCATTTGTCAATTATTAATGTTCAAGTAATAATAATTGCCATTTTACATTCACTTATGGCTCTCTTGTTGGGAAATGGTTCATCTCGTTAAGCTCTTTCCACATGCGTCAGTCATTGAGAGACTACAAATTGAATGTAAAATGGCAATTATTATTACTTGAACATTAATAATTGACAAATGCTCCATCT
>JBCBIN010000590.1:0-520 GCA_038524555.1 Cyanobacteria bacterium J06623_7
GAACTTTGTGCCAAAATTTTGGATTTTAAAATTTATCGATAATAATACAATAAGTAGACTGTATAAATTGAATTGAGTTATCCATAATCATGAACAAAAATTCAATTCAATTTATACAGTCTACTTATTGTATTATTATCGATAAATTTTAAAATCCAAAATTTTGGCACAAAGTTCCACAGCAAACCGGTGTCACCGTAAATCTATACTCCCCAAAAAAAGTACTCCCC
This sequence comes from Cyanobacteria bacterium J06623_7, assembly GCA_038524555.1. Taxonomy (GTDB): domain Bacteria; phylum Cyanobacteriota; class Cyanobacteriia; order Cyanobacteriales; family Xenococcaceae; genus Waterburya. The sequence goes on from JBCBIN010000590.1 coordinate 231, forward strand.
AGTACTTATTTTCGGGGAAATAAGTACTCCCCAGTACATATTTCCCGGGTAAGAAAGTTTAACAGTTTAACAGATCTAGGGGTTTAAATAGAAATAAAAAAAATAACTTTTAAATAAATATCAAAGTTAAAAAAGCAAGTCTAGTGTTACACACACAGATTTCAAAACTTGGCTATTAATATATAGATAAACAAATCATAAAAAAATCTTTCATCACCCTTTAATCGATGGAAATATATTTCTCTTTGTTGTTGATTGGCTGCTAAAAAAAATATAAAAAGAAGTTTTAA
>JBCBIN010000591.1:0-519 GCA_038524555.1 Cyanobacteria bacterium J06623_7
AACTATTCCCAACTTGATCGGTATCCCGCCATTGTTAGCGACAAAACTAGCTAGGGCATACTGATTAGAATCGACGATCTGTCCTGGGTGTAAGGTTTGTTCTGGGGTTACTAATTCATCCCCCGTAGAGAGTATGGCAACGCAGGGACGACGATAAACCCGTAGCTGAGTACATTGAGCGGTTGCCAAGACAGCAATTTCTGCTGCGCGGATTTGGACTCCAGCCTCTAATAAAGGTTTTCCTGCCTGATAAAAAGCTCCTTGATGTCTGACAAACTCCTGTAATTCTGGCGCTTTTAAGATTGTGACGCGATCGCTTTCCCTTTTGGTATTTTCTTGCATGACAATTGTGTCTGTACCTGACGGTAACATTGCTCCCGTGAATATACGAGCAGCTTGTCCTGACTGTATTTCTCTGGTTGGGCGATCGCCTGCGGCAATTTCAGATACCACTTCCAAAGTCACAGGAACATCTTCACTACAATTGGCTACGTCTTGATAGCGCACGGCATAGCCATC
>JBCBIN010000592.1:0-519 GCA_038524555.1 Cyanobacteria bacterium J06623_7
GCAGAAATTGCCCCCTCGTATTCTTGAGTTTTATAAAGAATAAAACCTTTAGCAAACCAGAGTTTTGCATCTTGATCGTTAATGGTGATCGCTCGATCATAGGCAGCGATCGCTGCGAAATATTCTCCTAATTCTTGCAGCACATAGCCTTTGCCCCACCAGGCATAATAGTAATCGGCATCTAGGGCGATCGCCTGTTCGTAGGCAGCTAGAGCCTTCTGATATTCTTGGCTGTTTAATAGCTGATTTGCTTGATGATAAAAATCGGCGGCGGAGACAAACTCTATTTCAAAAGGCTGAGAAGGACGATAGGCGATCGCTGTTTTAGCTTGGGACTTCGGAGCAAAAGCAACTGTCACCAAAGTCAAAGATAGTCCTAGAGAAAAGAATCGAGTCTTCATGTGCCGCTTGTAGGATGTCTGTACCTCATCAAGCTAACTAAGGATCTTTATCCAGGCTGTGATATCGCTCTAACCCGGATGGGCAAGAAATTAACATCATTAAGATTTGATGATATTT
>JBCBIN010000593.1:0-519 GCA_038524555.1 Cyanobacteria bacterium J06623_7
CTTGGCATGCAGGGCCCTATTTTGACCATGATGTAGTGGATTTTTACAATTTGGAACTGAGTAATACTAACATCGTCGATCATTTTACGTACAATTTTGCTACCAAACAGCAGCTTCGGTTTGTCATCGTCGATTAGGTAAGAGCTTAGAGCTTAGAGCTTAGAGCTTAGGAGCGATTGATACTGCTGTTAAGACAAGGAATTTAGATCATGGAAGAATTAGCGATCGCTACCTACGGTTTAACTAAAAGATTTGAGGGTTACATCGCGGTAAATGAAATTGACCTTCAGGTTAGGACAGGAGAGGTTTATGGTCTGATTGGTCCTAATGGTGCAGGGAAAACGACCCTAATTAGAATGCTAGCGGCGGCAGAGGAACCAACTAAAGGAGAAATTTGGCTTCATGGCGATCGCCTGGTGCGGGATGATTCTAACCCCATACTCAAGCAGCGGCTTGGTTATCTACCCGATGATTTTCCTCTCTATGATGATTTAACTGTCTGGGATTATCTGGATTATT
>JBCBIN010000594.1:0-516 GCA_038524555.1 Cyanobacteria bacterium J06623_7
GTTTTCGAAATAAACAAGAAACGCAGTAATTGCGATTATATATTTTCATATTAGTAATACAATAATATACTGAATATGATGTGATTTTTACCATTTTTTCATGCTCTCGTAAATATTAATTAATACTTTTAGGCACACAATGTTTACTTTAGTACAATGTTACGTGTCTTAAAATAATAATGAGTATGTGATTATAATATTATTATTTTAAAACACATTACATTGTACTAAAGTAAACATTGTGCGCCTAAAAGTATTAATTAATATTAACGTGAACATAAATAAATAGTTAGAATCACATCATATTCAGTATATTATTGTATTACTAATTTGGAAATATCTAATCGCAGTTACTGCGTTTCTTGTTTTTTATTTATTTATTTTATTTTATTTATGGAGACACGAACCGCGTGTTCAGTCGAGCACCTTTAGTGGCGGCTATGCTTTGGATCATATTTTCAAGTAATTTTTTCTCTTCAAAACAAAAAATAGAATTGAGGTGCTCGGAAATATAAG
>JBCBIN010000595.1:0-514 GCA_038524555.1 Cyanobacteria bacterium J06623_7
AATCGCCCCAAAGTTCGAAAGTTATCGAACCAAGCAATAACATGTCTCAGATAACTAACGTACAGCAGTTAAGAGATGTTTCACCAACGGACTGGGCTTATGAGGCATTACGTGGTCTTGTCGAGCGTTATGGCTGTATCTCAGGTTTCGGAGATCAAACCTATCGCGGTAGCCAGCCCCTGTCCCGTTATGAATTTGCTGCGGGTTTAAACTCTTGCTTGAATCAAATCGAAAGGTTAATTGCTGCAACAGAAAATGTTTCTTCGGAGGACATGGTAACTATTCAACGTTTGAATCAAGAATTTGAGGCAGAGTTGGCAACTATTGGTGGCAGAGTAGACGAGATTGAAAGCAGAACTGCAATTCTTGAAGATAATCAATTTTCGACTACAACTAAACTGTTGGGAAATTTATTTGTCAATCTTACTGGGGCAACTGCCGATGGAGATGTCGCAGTGGAAACAAGTAATCTTGATACTCCCTTGAATATTCGTCCTGCGGCGCGAGATGCAGA
>JBCBIN010000596.1:0-514 GCA_038524555.1 Cyanobacteria bacterium J06623_7
CTGGTTCAAATTTACTGATTAGCGATCGCGGTTTGCTAGGATTGGTGCTTTCAACTCGCTATTTCCGTAGCTACGAGTTCGACCCCGAAACGGGGATTCTGATTGCCGATGCGGGGGAGGCGATCGCCAAATTAGCCTGGAAAGCCGCTAAACGGGGTATGAAGGGACTAGAATGGGCGGTTGGTATTCCTGGGACTGTTGGCGGTGGGGTAGTGATGAATGCTGGCGCTCACGCCTCCTGTATGGCAGATATTTTGGTTAGCGTCACTGTTTTGTCTCCCGACGGTACGATTGCCGAACTAAAGCCCGAAGAGTTGGCATATAGTTATCGTACTTCTAATCTACAGGGTGGAGATCGCCTGGTAGTAAGAGCCAAGATGCAGCTAGAGCCTGGCTATGCTAAAGACGAAATAATGGAACTTTCTAATCAAAATTGGACGCAGCGTAAAACTAGCCAACCATACCACCTCCCCAGTTGCGGTAGCGTTTTCCGTAATCCCAAGCCCCAGGCAGC
>JBCBIN010000597.1:0-511 GCA_038524555.1 Cyanobacteria bacterium J06623_7
TTTGGTCAAAGCGTCATGCTGTTTATTAATCGAGTGCGTCCTCTACGGTTTGTGCTGTCAATTGCGATCGCCGCCGTAATTTTTGGGTTCAACTACAATTTTTGGGTTTTAAGCACTTGGCTCGTGGCGAGGTGGGGATTTGGGATCAATTTACCCTTAGTTGGTGTAATTAAAACTTTGGGGTTTAGCTATGCACCGCTCTTGCTCGGTTTTTTGATGGTGATTCCCTATTTTGGGATGCCGATCCTAATTGCGCTGTCGATTTGGACGTTAATGGCGATCGCCACTGGCTTGGGAGTAGTTTCCAATCTAGGGATTTGGCAGGCGTTTGAGTGCTGTTTGGGGGGCTGGATAGTGCTACAAATATCGCAGCGAATAGTGGGGAAAGCGATCGCTCGTCTTACTAGTAAAATAGTTGACTGGGTGGCAGGGGTGGAACTAATTACCGAACCTGATTATCTTGCCCAGATGTTGTATAGTGGCTTGCCCATTCCGCCTGGGGAAACGGATA
>JBCBIN010000598.1:0-507 GCA_038524555.1 Cyanobacteria bacterium J06623_7
GAATTAACCTTTGCTAATACCTTGATTTTGGGTACTTTACTCGTCTGCATTGTGGCATTTGCGATCGAGGTGCTACAGGGTTATCGAGGCAATCAGAAAGTATTTTCTCGGGTACAGGCGATCGCTCATACTCTGATGTTGTTTACAGGGGTTTACTTAGGGGCAATTTTGCTGATTTACGCTATTCCCGTCGCTGCCTATGTCGCTGCGGGGGCTTACCATCTAACGTTGGGATTTTTCTCTTTTGATTGGGTAGAGGGATTTTTCAGCATGCTGTTCATGGGTCATGTTTTGTTTTTGCTGCTAACAGTATTAATGATCATTCTCTTCGGCTTCAGCATCAGTTTATTTGTGGCAATGCCTCTAGCGATTACTCATCTCTATATCAACTCAGGCAAGAAAATTATTCAAGCTTTTGCCCAACAGTACGGTAACAAGCGGGCGCTTCAGATCGGGGTGACAGTAGTTGCTAGCTGGCTGATTGTGTTTAACATCTTTAACCAACAG
>JBCBIN010000599.1:0-503 GCA_038524555.1 Cyanobacteria bacterium J06623_7
AGAGCTTCACGATCTCGACATGACCCTTAAAAGCTGCATCTGCCATAACCACGTTAAACCACGTCGCTCCCCACTCTTTACAGAGCTTCACGATCTCGACATGACCGCCCTTAGCTGCTCCACACATAGTCCAGTTAAAATTTGTTTCTCCCCACTCTTTACAGAGCTTCACGATCTCGACGTTACCACCCCAAGCTGCATATGACATAGCCCAGTCAAAATCTGTTGCTCCCCACTCTTTACAGAGCTTCACGATCTCGACACGACCCTTAAAAGCTGCATCTGCCATAACCACGTTAAACCACGTCGCTCCCCACTCTTTACAGAGCTTCACGATCTCGACATGACCGCCCTTAGCTGCTTCGCACATAGCCCAGTTAAAATTTGTTTCTCCCCACTCTTTACAGAGCTTCACGATCTCGACACGACCCTTAAAAGCTGCATCTGCCATAACCACGTTAAACCACGTCGCTCCCCACTCTTTACAGAGCTTCACGATCTCG
>JBCBIN010000600.1:0-503 GCA_038524555.1 Cyanobacteria bacterium J06623_7
CATGGGACCACCAGGACCCCCAGGACCACCAGGATTTGGTGGATGCGGTGGACCACCAGGACCCCCAGGACCTCCAGGACCACCTGGACCACCAGCTCCCCCACCACCACCACCACCACCAATTTGTCTCCATCATTGTATGAAGATCTGCCCAGTAGCCGCCCCAGCCTGTGCTCCACCACCACCTCCACCATGTGCCCCACCACCATGTCCACCACCAATGCCATGTGCCGCTCCACCATGCGCTCCACCACCACCATGTCCTCCACCATGTCCACCACCATGCCCACCACCAATGCCATGCGCTGCCCCACCATGTCCACCACCAATGCCATGCCCACCACCATGTCCACCACCATGTCCACCACCACCACCACCTCCACCACCACCACCAATGTGCTCCTGTGGACCACCACCATGCTCATGCGGAAAATAATTCAACGGTTGTAAATGCTAATTAACAAATAGTGACTTTTTATGCTGATAGTCAGCAGAAATAATGC
>JBCBIN010000601.1:0-503 GCA_038524555.1 Cyanobacteria bacterium J06623_7
GCCTCTAATCCACGATTTTTGTTTTGCAGGAGACTATTTAGTCTTTCTAGTTGCTCCTGTGCGAGCTAATATTGCGCCAATTGCCTTGGGGCAAAAAAGCTACAGCGAGGCTTTGGAGTGGAAACCAGAGCTGGGTACAGAGATTTTGCTCTTTGAGCGGGATAGTCTAGCTTTAGTCAGTCGAGGTAAGACCGATCCCTGGTTTCAGTGGCACTTTGCCAATGGCTATGCTGATCGCGACGGTAATATCGTCACGGAATTTGTCCGTTACGCCGATTTTTCTACTAACCAATATCTTCAGGAAGTGGCGACGGGAGCGACCGTAACCAAAGCCCCAGGAACACTCTGGTCGCTGACAATTAATCCGCAGACAGCCCAGGTAATTAGCAACCAACAGCTATTAGATGCCTCTAGCGAATTTCCTCTGGTCTTTCCCGATCAGGTCGGACAGGAGTGGCGCTATACCTATCTCAATGTCCATCGTCCAGGGCCCCTGGACGATG
>JBCBIN010000602.1:0-503 GCA_038524555.1 Cyanobacteria bacterium J06623_7
TATCTCCAGGTAGTGGCAAAAAACCTTGGGCTACCGTTCCCATATATGCTGCATGTTGAGGCTGCAAATTATCAAGATATACATAACTGCGTAGTTCTACACCCAAGATTTCGCTCCAGCCATAAAGATAAGAAATATTTATTATATGGATTTAAACTACCACAATGCGGTAATTAGTTGTTAAAAATTTCAGATTTTAGATTTTAAATTAAAAGTTAGAAATTAGTAATTAGTAATTAGAAGTTAGTAGTTAATAGTTAGGAGTTATAAGCTATAAGTTAGTAGTTAATAGTTACCCATTACCCATTACCAATTACCCATTACCAATTACCAATTACCTAAATATAAGATTCAATCAACTTCCCAATTGTATCAATATCAAATTCATCTACAAGGGTAAGAATTTTTTCAGAAAAAGCAGTGTATCTCGAATCAATTTCTTTTAATTTATTGGCTTCAGCTTCGATTTGGGTAACTCTACAGCGTTGAACTGTTCAACGCTG
>JBCBIN010000603.1:0-502 GCA_038524555.1 Cyanobacteria bacterium J06623_7
ACCAACCCATCCAAAACGATGGTTGGCAGGGTTGGCAACAATGTATAGCGACGAGATTTTTGAAAACCCTGCCAACCATCGTTTTGGATGGGTTGGTGCAGAAAGGGCAAGTGTAATAATGCTACAAGACTTCAGGTGGTCTCAAGATCTAATATGTTGGAAAGATTTCTTACTTTTGCTTGAAGGAGAAATTGTTCACTTGCCTGCCCCGAGAAATGTTTATAAGGAGGACATTTGTATTTCTGGAGATGTAGCCATATTTGCAACTGGAAAATCCGAAATAACATTCCTCGGGGCAGGCAAGTGAACAATTTCTCCTTCAAGCAAAAGTAAGAAATCTTTCCAACATATTAGATCTTGAGACCACCTGAAGTCTTGTAGCATTATTACACTTGCCCTTTCTGCACCAACCCATCCAAAACGATGGTTGGCAGGGTTTTCAAAAATGTCGTCGCTATACATTGTTGCCAACCCTGCCAACCATCGTTTTGGATGGGTTGGT
>JBCBIN010000604.1:0-502 GCA_038524555.1 Cyanobacteria bacterium J06623_7
AATGACGACGCCAGTTACGAAAAATCCAAAGAACGTGGAGAGAGGAAAAAAGGCCTATGAAACTCATTTGAAAAAAATCAAAGAAGGCATCTTGTCTTCTAAAAATAGTGGTGATCTTACCACTATCGCTACTCCTGCGAGTACTACAGCTACCACTATCGCTACTCCTACAAGTACTACTGCTACTCCTACAGCTACCCCTGCGAATACCCCTTTAACTACTGCAGCTACTACAGCTACTCCTAGTTTTACTCCTAGCTTTACCCTTTTAGGAACGGGTGCCATAGTCGTGATAATCGCGACTGCCGGATATTTTTACATCAGAAAACCGGCGCCGGCGGCAAAACCAGCAGAACAAGCGCCACCGAAAAAGAACGCCGCATTTTTCCATATGCAATAAAAAATGTACGTTCTCGAACCTCACACTGCAATTTTCTCTGGTTTAACAGGTTGCGGAAAAACCCATAAAATGCTTGATCTTCTAGAAAACAAATACAAAGGT
>JBCBIN010000605.1:0-502 GCA_038524555.1 Cyanobacteria bacterium J06623_7
CCGTCATCTGCTTGGGTTTACCACCAAAGATCAGGCAGAATTCACGGGTAAGACTAAAAGCCGTCAGACCATTGACAATTACCACCACGCCTACAAGCCAAGGATGAGTCTGCCACAGGTTATCAACCATCTCCGTCAGCGTCCAAAAACAGCCCATAGGCGGCAGCGCAACTAGAGAAGCAGCCCCCACTAAGTAGGAGATACCAGAGATGGGACGACGCGACCATAGACCACCATACTGAGTCAGATCTTGGGTAATGTTGTTTAACACTACTCCACCGATACTCATGACCAAGAGCGACATGGCGATCGCATAGGTAAACAGCAATTTTAAAGCCGCCGCATCCTGTTGAGTACCGACGGCGATAAATACCAACCCCATATAGGCACTAACAGAATAGGAAAGAGAACGCTTAACATCTATCTGGGCGATCGCAATCAAACCCGCACCAATGGCAGTTGTCGCCCCCACTATCACCATGAAGTTAGAGGCAGCAGGAGA
>JBCBIN010000606.1:0-500 GCA_038524555.1 Cyanobacteria bacterium J06623_7
GTTACGCGGTCGAGATCAGGAATGGAATATTTCTCGTAATGAGCTACAGACGTTAATCGATCTAGAATTATTAACCCCAGCAGAATTAGAAAAGGCGATCGCCACTGAATATAATCCAGCCAGAGTCAGCTTTCAAGGGGGATCAGAAGTTTGGGTCAAAGATGTGCTCAATATTGGCGTAGATCCTGTTTATTTACTCGAACAGCTTAAACAGAAGTTTTTAGCTGCTGGGGGAAAGCTATTAGAAAATACGGCATTTGCCTCAGCTACAGTGCATCCTGACGGAGTGGTTATCACCGCAGGGGAATACAAAATTAAGACCCGTCTATTAATCGACGCGATGGGTCACTTTTCCCCCATCATCAAACAGGTAAGAAACGGTTCAAAACCAGATGCTATCTGTGTTGTGGTTGGTAGCTGCGCTGCTGGTTTTCCCGCCAACGAAACAGGGGATTTAATCTATTCCTTTACTCCCATTACCAATAACTGTCAGTACTTCT